>CAYUXD010000153.1:0-6151 GCA_964448655.1 uncultured Eubacteriales bacterium | reverse complement strand
AGATGTAAGATGTGAAGGTGGAAGAGAAAAATAATCAGGTATTTGCACATAATCATCTAGGCCATCAAAATCGAGAGCACCATTTACTACTCCTTTTGTCCATGAAGCGCCATAAACAGTTCCACTTTTCTCATAACTAGAAAAATCACCTATAACATTTCCACTGCCTTCATCAAATGTCCAGTGAGCCAATAAACCATCTGTCTTAGCTTTTGACAGAGCTCTTTCAGGGGACAATTCTTTGAATTTTGCATTAAAGCCAAAAATAATGCCCCCGCTAATTAATGAAAACACCAGGATTCCTGATAACACCAGGATTCTAGCTGTCAGCATTAAACTCTCTCTATGTTTTTTCAATATCTCCATAGGATAATTCTCTTAATATTTTGATATCGTTAATTAGTCAATACACTTCCATGATTTATTCTAATTGTTATCTCTTTATTTAATTATAGGTTGGTCTAATAAATCAAATCTCTCCATAAAGAACAAGTGCGGGCTTGATAAATCAAGCCCCTACAGTTTAGACGTTGGTTTGATAAGTCAAGCCCCTACATGAATCAAACTTCTACAGTTTAGACGTTGGTTTGATAAGTCAAGCCCCTACAGTTCAGACGCTGGTCTGATAAATCAAGCCCCTACATGAATTAAACCACTATAATTTGGAAGCGAGTTTGATGAATCAAATCCCTACAAGAAAATATGAATTAAAAGGCGAAAAATTTATCCCTTTATTCGCTCATCTTAAAAAAAGAATCTTCCAGGCCTGTATTGAACTTCACGCCCGTAACAGTAACCTTGATATATTCCTCGCCCTCAATAAAGGAAACCATAGAGTGAGCGATTACCATCCCACCAACTTTCTTGTAATCAGAGGTGCACTGCTCAATTTCGACCTCATAGCCCATTGGACCCATTGTTTTGACTTTAGCTTTATAGGTGAGATAAGTTTCGGCATCGACATAAAGAGTCGCTTTAAATCCATCAGGATAGGTTTGTTCTATGACAAAATAATCTTTGTCTTCAATTTTTTCCTTCCCTTTGTAATCAAAAGAAAAACCATATTTTTCTGGATAGAGCATAGAAACGATCGGAAAAGACTCTCTCTTTAACTCTGCTGCTTGCTGTTCTTCCATTTCCTCAGTGCTGCCAGTTTGAGGATTAACTCCCCACGCTGTCTCTCCATCGTAAGCTTGGGTGATAGTCATGCCCATTATTTCAATATCTCTGCGCGTTTTGTCCGGTTCTTTCTTGTACACAGTAAGTAAACCGCTCAAACCTTGTTGAACCATCTCCAGGGTGCCAGACAAAGTCATGTCTTTTATGCTCTCAAATGCTTCTTTTCCGCCCTGAACGTCGATCATCTTCTTTATAATTTCTTCAGTGGTCTGACCAGACCCAGGAGAAGTCATTACAGCTACGAGAAAAAAGCTCAGAAGAAAAATTGAATAAACTTTTTTCATTTAAATATCCTCCTATCTCTCAAAATATTATAATTCGATATGCATTTTATACTATTTTTTACGAGGTTGTTATAAAAAAGTTTATAAGTCTTATAGTTCGGATTTAATTTTCTTCCTTTTAAGATGCCTGGATTTTTCAACTAGAGCTGAGATATTCAAGTAATTAGAGAGAAATGGCGACAGTCCCCATTTATCAGTCCCCATTTCTTAATATCCCTGCTGCCTCATATATTGTTAATCTTACCCGTTATGCTTTATTAACCTTGTTATAGATCCGGGAAAATTTTCTTAAGAATGGATAAAGATTCAGGAAAGAGCTCATTGAGGGTTACGTATCTCCACTCAGCATACTGAATCTGCCATCTGCCATTTCTTTTTATTAATTTAATCTTCAATCTGTAATTTTCGGTTGAATATCTGATTAGTTTGCGAAAAACCTTAGCAGCCCCGGAGGAAAAGGCCACTTCAGTCTGAATAGACGCCTCCTGGGATTGGATTTCATCGACCCGGCTGCTTAAGACATTGATAGCAATTCCTCTGTATCTTTCATAGTATTCATTAATCATATCCTGTGTTTCCTTTTTTCCTCTGCCCTCAAAATCGTGATAGTCATCCGCAAGATTTATCATAACACTGGACATATCCTTTTTTTCAGCGTATTTTCCAACATCTTCCATCACTTCCAGGATCAATTCTTCATCTGTTTTTTCCTGGCAAAAGGTGAAAAAGAAAACAAGGAAAAAAATTAATGAAAATATTAGACGATTCTGAAAATGATTTTTCATCTGATTTTTAATTTGAAAAAGCTACTTCTGGGCAGATTCAAAATAGTCTCTTATTTCAGGCTTTATGAGGTAGACAATAATAAGTATTCCGATGATGGTACCAAAAGGAATGCATAGCAAGCTCAGAGCAGCGTGAACAAGGCTTAAAATTCGCCCCCACTCCTTTCCGCCTAAGAGCCCTATGCCACCTGCTGTGGCAATACTTAAATAGAATAGAAGCACCAGCACCGCAATGCTCAGACCAAATATTCCACCCACCGAGCCTATCCCGTGCAAGCTGGAAACTTCAGGGAAAGCGAAAACAGCGATGGAAATTATACCAATAAACGCCCCAAATGCACTTATAAATTCCCACACAGCTATTAGTATGAGTAGGTCAGGCCTTCTCATCTTTATCACCTCCTTTCACCGCTCGCCGCAGAAGCGGACATTATCGGGATGTTTCGACTCTCCTTTGGTTATCTCTGCTTGAGAGCCATCTCAAGGGCATTCAACACTTTGCTGTAGCTTATCTCAAGACGTTCCCGAAAAGGCTTGAGTGAAGCTTCCAGAACATCAGGCAGGCCGTCTTGCCATGGCAGCCGGAAACGATCAGCTTCCAGGGCTTCAACCTCGGCCGCCAGCGCCTCCCGCCATGAATCCCTGACCGGGCTGATATCAATTCCTGTCAATTTTGCCAACTGATTGTGCAGCATGGGCAGAATCTGGCGGTGCAATTGCTTAAGCACTTCATCCTGGCGGTCTTCAAGATTTTCGCTCCGTCTTCTTCTCCAGTAGACACCTCTTTCCTCTTTATCCTCATGCACAAAGTTGTATTCGAGGCCGTCTCCAGGTGATTTGCCGAGCCAGGAATAGTACGACACGACATAAATAAAATAGTACTCCCCCAGCCCCATTTCAGCGTCAAGAAGCGCTTGATTACGCCTTGTATAGAATTCTGCAATCAGGGAGATTATTCCGAATCCAGTTTTCATCTTTGTCAAAACACCAGGAGACGGTTCTTCTTTGAATTGGCTTTCGCGCTCTTCATCAGAGAGAATACTGATAGAACTTTCTAATGCCTCTTTAACTGGTTCCATGGAGTACCGCACAGATAAAAAGGCCTCGAGCCGTTCTGGCCTGATGGCTCCACCAGGATCAGGGCAGAAGTCTTTAATTTCTCCATAACGTTCCGTCAAGGAATCTGTGATGGCCTCCGTTTCCTCAAATCCCTCTACGATGTTTTTGACAAAGAAATAGCCGCCCACACCGGCAAAGACTAGTAACAGAATCACTACACCGCAGCCAATGCCGCAGCCTATAAGCCACTTCGAAGCAGTGCTGGATTTCTTGGAAGTTACATCTTGAGTTTGCAATTATTTCCTCCACCTATTCTTTATTTTAATAAACTAATCAACTTTTTTCATTTCTTTATTATAAAATACGAAAAGAAACAATTCCGGTTTTCAATATCGCTACTTTTCAATATTTATCTATCAACTTTTACAGTATATAACCGACTAAATATAATGGAGTTAGGTGCTATGAATAATCAAGTTATAAGTAATCACGAAAGAAGAAAGTTTCTACGGTTTTATTGCTCTATTCCTTCGGAATTGGTGGAATTAGAAGGCAAAAATAATTTAGTCGAGGGAGCAACAGTTCTTGATTTCTCTAATGAAGGCTTAAAGCTGAGCGTTAATTTTGTTGAACCCAATCCAGGTTCTGAAACGGAAGTTATGCTCTATATTCCCCATAAACAATTGATAACCTCGTTAACCGGACAGGTGATATGGAGTAAACACGTAAAGAACAAGATGGAAGTCGGATTGAAGATAAAAGATATCGAAAAACAAGGAATGAAAGACATCCTCGACTGGGTTTTCCCCAGATGGCTGGAAAAAGAGAAAAAGATTAGAGAGGGCCTTTTCATAGCCTAGTTTTATCACTTTAGTTGCCTCAAAACTTTGTCCCAGACCTCATCAAAATTTTCCCTTGTCAAAGTGTATATTTGCCCCTTATCTTTATATTTTTTTACAAATCTCTTGGACAGAGTTGCTACAACCTTCTTGTCTGAGTCAAGCACCATTCTGACAGTTTCCCTAAACTTTTTTGAATGAAATTCCATCATCCCTATCTCATCTATTATCACACATTCTGAGATGTCATAGCTCTCTAAGAACTTGTCCATGATGGCGTCAATGCCTTCTACGTTAACTCTGTATCTTGAAACACTCGGTCCGTGCTTTATATTAAGAGAGGCTAAAATCTCTTCCTCTTTTGAAGCCAAATCAATTATTTTAAAACCCTGTCTGGCATCATTAACTCTTATCTCAGGAGTTATAAAGCCAGAGACATTTTTATCGGAAATTTCATCTAATAATCTTTGTATCAAGGTTGATTTACCGCTTCTTGGATTGCCAGTTACGAATATATTCATTTATTTTAGTTTTTTTGGATTCATTGCCAGCTGCTGGACTATATTCCGGATTTTAGGTATTTAGCAACAGAATCAATCGCATAGAACATATCAGGGGAAGGAAGATTAAAATTGGTCTTTATCCTGGTGTATCCATGCTTGCGCTCAGGAATAATCAGAATGCTGCCTTTGAATTTATCCAAGCCAGCTTGGAGCAGCCTGTGCTTAAGTTCATAATCCAGGTTGAGCTTTTGAGCCAGATACTGTTCTCCTTTCCACACTATATCCACCACCTTAGTCCCGAAAAGTGAGCCTTTCTTTCTCATCATCTTCGTCTTTTTTAAGGATTCTTCTCTCAAATGGAAGGTGCTTTTTACCAGATATTCGATGAAATAATTAACTCCATACTGGCTGGCTACACTGGCAACAATAATAAAATCAATATTTCTCTCCTCTAAAGCAACAGCGCCTTCAGATTTCTGCGCCCTGGAGATCTTTTTCCCTAGCTTTGCCTGCTCGCTCTCCTTATCCAACTCAGCAAACCTTACTCCTATTCCAAGCAGATGGCGACGAAACTCTTCGAACTTCTTGTGACCTTGTTTCTTGCGTTTGGAAAGAAAAAACGGGAGTAAAAAAGCTGTCACGAAGGCTATGATGATGGGGATGATGTTTTCTAAGTTCATAAGGCTCTTTTCACCTCATTATTTTAAGATTAGACATCTCACTATGCTTGTAACTGAAAAGTATGCCGTCCCGTCCAGAGGAACCAGTTTTCCCAGGCAGCAAACGATAATATTTATCATCCTAGACGAACCGAAGATATAATCGCTTTAAAACTATAGCAGAGGAAAAATTTCGTGTCAAAATATGAAAAAAGAATTTTCCTAAATCGGCCGTTTCTAAAGAATGCCGAATTTTTTAGGCTGAGTGCTATTCCGATGCCGCCCCTGGTGGCAAGTTCTCTTTTAAATATTTTGTCAACAATTCATAAAGATGGTGCGTTGTGTTTTCCCCTTCTTTAATTCCGTGAGTACGGTTAGGGTAGGACATCATCGTGAATTGTTTATTATGCTTGATCAATTCGTTCGCAAGAGCCTTGAAGTTCTGATGGACATTATCATCCCCTGTTCCATGAACAAGAAGCAAGTTCCTTTCCAGTTGATGGGCAAAGGTAACGGTTTCCCTCCCATCTATCCACAACAGTGGTCCCGGCAGGCTCGCCATAAACAAAAAACAGCAAAGGATAGGGAAAATCATCATAACTCAAAAAAGGAAACTCCGAATTTATAAAAACATGATATTTTCGTATGTGATAGGCAATCTATAGCGCATCCACTTTGCGACTCCACGCAGGAAAGAGGTCATTGATGCAATTTTTTCCGAGTTCTAGCGACTAAATTATATGCATGGAAAGCAAGCCAAAGGTTTTATAGTTCATAAACTAGAGAGTAAGAATGAATGGAGAAGAAATTTTTTATCAAGGGATTTAGTGAAACATCCGAGTC
>CAYUXD010000152.1:0-6178 GCA_964448655.1 uncultured Eubacteriales bacterium | reverse complement strand
ATAAAAAAAAGTCCCACCAAAACTTCTCGAGCAAGCTGGATTGGTCCTCTACAACCAAAAGAAAGACAGTTACTATGACCGCTTCAGAGAAAGAATCATTTTCCCCATATTTAGCCTCACCGGAAAGGTTGTTGCCTTTGGAGGAAGAACCATTTTTAATGCGGAGCCGAAATACCTCAATTCCCCCGATACGCCTGTATATTCCAAAGGAAAAATTCTTTATGGATTGAACTTCAGCAAAGAATCCATTCGAGAAACAGGCGAGGTGATCATTGTCGAAGGCTATACAGATTTTGTCTCCCTTTACCAAGCCGGGATAACAAACATTGCCGCCTCCCTGGGAACAAGTTTGACTTCTGACCAGGTTTTACAGACACTGCGGTTTGCTCCTAAGATAATCATTAATTATGACGGCGACTCTGCAGGAAAAGTTGCAACATCCCGGGGAATTTCTCTTTATTTTGGAAAAGCAAGTGAACCAGAAATCTTAATATTGCCTGAAAACCTTGATCCAGATAGCTACTTAAGGAAATACGGAATTGACAAGTACATTGCCTATCTGAAAAAAGGTGGTATTCCTTTAATCAAATTTTTAATTAAACTCTTCACTCCTGAAAATGGAATAAATACTATAGAGGAAAAAATCAATATTGCAACAAAAATAATGGAAATAATACTGATAAACCCTAATAGATTACGTGGCAGTGAGTATATAAAACAAGTAAGCGAATATCTTGCTTTGGATGAGCAACTAGTCCGTGATAGTATTAGAGTAAAGAAATCTCAAACAGAAAGCGAGGAAAGAAGCGAAAAGGAAGAGATCTTCTTACCTGCCGAAAAAAGACTCCTTCAGATACTTTTAGAAGACAACCTTATAGCTCCATATGTACTTGGAGAGTTAAAGGAGGAATATTTTCAGGATCTGAGGAGCGAACCCATCTTCACTGCTCTTGCAGAATGTTTCAAGAGCGGGAAAGAACCAGACTTTAACGAATTAAGGCAGAAAATAGACGCTTCTCTTTTAAGCTCTCTCACCAAAGCTCTGCTGCTGGAGAAAGAACAGGCAGCAACCGTCGAGGAAGCCTTTGAATGCCTTAATGCTTTGAGGCAATTCTCGCTTGAAAATCGCAAAAAAGAACTGAAAGCTGAAATCATAAGCCTGGAAAAAAAGGGCGATAAAGAAAAACTTCGTTCCCTCCTCATACAGAGACAAGATATAATTAACCAGTTATCCTCATTGTCGAAACGAAACTATCAAAATTTAAGTTATGATAATCGCAATATTTCTGCGAAGGAGAGGAGTTAACATTGTCTTCAGAGAATAAGCCTGAAAAAGACGAAATTAGCCAGCTTATTTCCAAAGGAAAGAAGCAAGGCTTTCTTCTTTTTGAAGAGGTAGACAAAACCTTCCACGATGATGATATCGAATCGGAAGGGGACTTTAAAGAGTTTCTAAATTCCATGGACGACTATGGGATCAAAATCATTGACACAAAAAAGAGAGAGACGGCTCCTAAAAGAAGAAAGAGTGACCTGGTCTCTCTTCACGGTTTGGAGCGAACAACAGATCCTGTAAAGCTCTATCTAAGAGAAATGGGGAATATTTCGCTTCTTACTAGAGAGGGAGAAGTTGCCATAGCCAGGGAAATAGAGAGAGGTGAAAAATCCATACTTAAAGCCCTCTCTAAAACACGGCTTGTCCTGAATGAAATTCTCTCTCTTGAAGAAAACATAAAAGAGGATACTTACATCATCCAAGAAATGTTCGATCTCAGTGAAGATGATCTCGCAGAAGGGAAACTTGAGGCGAAAAAGAAGGAAATAATTACTAAAATCAGGAAGATCGATAATCTCAGCGTTCAACTGGATAGCATACCTGCAAAAAGGAAAAATATCTTTATGCGGGGACGCTTGATTATTGAAATGAGCCGTCTCATCAGGGAGCTTAACATCCGTTCTTCTCTCAGAGAAATAATTATCGAGAATCTTCGTGAAAAGTTAAAAGTCATCAACGAATTAGAAGAAACAAAGGAAGAGTTGAATCTTTCGCTTAGCCGAGTGAAAAGTAAAAAACAAGAGACTCTTCTAAAGGATAAAATCAAGGAAATCAACAAATTCCTGAATACATACCAGAAAGAGATCGGCCTTAATACCCAGGCGTTAAGAAAAACTCTGCGGGAAATCGCCACAGGAAAGAAAATCAGCGATCAAGCTAAAAAAGAGCTGGTTGCTGCCAATTTAAGACTTGTGGTTTCTATCGCTAAGAAGTATAGCAACAGAGGACTCCAATTTCTTGATCTCATCCAAGAAGGAAATATGGGTTTAATGAAAGCTGTGGATAAATTTGAATACCGAAGAGGTTATAAATTTTCAACTTATGCAACTTGGTGGATAAGACAGGCCATAACGCGAGCAATCGCTGACCAGGCCAGGACGATAAGAATTCCAGTCCATATGATAGAAACAATAAACAAATTAATCAGAGTCTCAAGAAGCCTTGTCCAGGAAATAGGGAGAGAGCCCACCAGCGAAGAGATAGCAAAAAAGATGGACATGTCGGTCCACAAGATAAGAAAGATCATAAAAATTGCCCAAGAACCTATCTCACTAGAGACTCCTATAGGAGAAGAAGAGGACAGCCATCTGGGTGATTTTATCGAAGATAAGGTAATTCCTTCACCTCCCGAAACGGTCATAAACATCAATTTAAGAGAGCAGATTGGGGAAGCCCTAAAATCTCTAACAGAAAGAGAAGCGAAGGTTTTGAAGATGAGATTCGGTTTAGGAGACGGCAATGAGCATACCTTGGAGGAGGTCGGTCAGCAATTCAAGGTGACTCGTGAAAGAATCAGGCAAATCGAGGCTAAAGCTTTAAGAAAATTAAAACATCCAAGCCGCAGCCGGAAGCTGAAGTCCTTTACCGACGATAATTAAAATAAAAGATATTATTCATATCCCGGGAGGTTGATTCGTCAAACCCCCATCCCCACAAATTGACTTGATTTTTGATATTTGCTATAAGAAACGAAGGGCCTATAGCTCAGCGGTAGAGCCTCCGGCTCATAACCGGCAGGTCCCAGGTTCGAATCCTGGTAGGCCCATTTTCCTCCAGAGGAAAAAATGTGGATATTGATTTTAAAAAACTGATTAACCTTCAGAAGCTTGACAAAGAAATAACGGATATCTCTCTTTTCCTCGAAAGTATCCCCTCCAAGATCGAAGAAATCAACAAAAAGATAGAAACCAGCTCCCAAATTATCACTCTGGCCAAAGAAAAAATGGTCCAGAATCAGAAGAAAAGAAGAGATCTGGAAGCTGAAGTCAAAGATATTAAAGAACAAATATCAAAGTATAATCGCCAGCTCAATGAAGTCAAAACAAACAGAGAATACAGCTCTCTTCTTAAAGAAATAGAAGATGTCAAACAGAAGGTCAATGATATAGAAGAAGAGATAATCAGCGAAATGCTCTCAGCTGATGAAATCGAGGATGAAATCAAGACTACAAGCCAAAAACACATTGAGGCAGAAGAGAAGTTCTCGAAGGAAAAAGATGTTCTCCAAGAAGAAAAAAAGAAATTCGAAGAAAAGAGGGATGAGTTAAACCAAGAAAAAGAAAAGCTCGTGCCAAAAATCCCTTCTGAACAAGTAAACCTTTATCTGAAAATATATAAAAGAAATAATGGAACTGCTCTGTCTCCTGTAAATGAAGAGTTTTGTTCTCTGTGTCATATGCGCATCAGACCTCAAGTGATAAATGAGCTGAAAGGAAAAGAGAAAATTATTCTCTGTGAAAATTGTGGCAGGATATTGTATTGCGTTACATAATCAGCTTGAATTAAGACTATTTCCTGGATCCATTTCAATCTTCTCTGTACATAGCATCGATGACGCCTCTGTACTTCTCCTCGACAATATTTCTTTTAATTTTATAGGTTGGGGTCATCTCTCCTTTATCTATCTCAAAATCCCTATCCAGAAGACTAATTTTTTTTATTTTCTCGTAAGATGCAAGAGACGGTGTAGCCCGGTCAATTTCTCCTTCCATGAAATGTAGAATTTTATCATTCTTGACCAAATCACCAAGCGTTTCGTAAGGAATATTGTTAAACTTTGCATATTCTTCCAATTTTTTTAAATTTGGTACCACTAAAGCCGAAACAAACCTTCTTCTATCTCCGATGGCTAACACATTTTCTATATAAAGATTAGTCTTTAAAAGATTTTCAATCGGTTGAGGTGCAACATTCTTGCCCCCTGCAGTCACGATGAGATCTTTTTTCCTGTCTGTAATTACCAAAAGGCCATCCTCATCTAAATGGCCGATATCTCCTGTTTTAAACCATTCCCCTTCGAAGACTTCTTTGGTTTCTTCTTCTTTCTTGTAATACCCTTTCATTATGTTTGGACCCTTAGCTAAGATTTCTCCGTCCTCAGCAATCTTTACTTCGACTCCGGGAATTGGAGGTCCTACTGTCCCAAATTTCAAATTGTCAAACGTACTCACTGAAATAACGGGGGATGTTTCAGTCAAGCCATATCCTTCCATGACGACTATGCCCAGAGCATAGAAAAATTCTCCGATATCCTTTGATAACGGTGCAGCGCCTGAGACAAAAAACCTGACTCTCCCTCCTGTTTTTGCAATAACCTTGGAATAGACCAGCTTATGAGCAAGCTTTCTTTTAAAGCGGAGCATCCCTGATATTGGCTTATTTTCTAGTTCCCTGCTTGCATATTCTCTGCCAACTTTTACTGCCCAGAAGAAAATTTTTTGCTTCAAGGCTGAGCTGGCCAGAATGTTATCTATGACCTTCGAATAAAACTTCTCCAATACCCGCGGTGCAACGGCCATCACGTGAGGCCTTATTTCCTGAAAATTTTGAGCTACGGTATCGAAACCCTCAGCATAACCGATTGAGCACCCTTTGTAGAGATAGGTAAAGGTAACCATTCTTTCAAAACTATGAGATAAAGGCAAAAGGGATAATCCTATATCTTTATCTGAAAAGGGAAGAAGAGGTGCACAAGCCTTGACATTGCTGACGAAATTGCTGTGAGTGAGTATGACTCCCTTAGGAACTCCAGTCGTCCCGGAAGTGTAGATGATAGTAGCTTCATCGTCAGGCTTGATTCCTAAGGCCATTTTTTCAAAGAGCATGGGATTTTCTTGATCCACCTTCTTACCTTTTTCCAGAACCTGGTCAAAAGTTAGAACTCCTTCAGGGCCCTCTGATTCGAAGGTGATGTAACGTGTGACTTTTGTCAGGTCATTCTTTACAGCTTCTACCTTCTCCCAGAGTTCTTGGTTTGAGCATATAACAATTTTAGCGTCAGAGTCATCGATGATATACTTGATCTGTTCTGGAACTAGAGTGGTATAAATGGGAACGGTGATTCCGCCCAGACATAAATTTGCGAAATCGGAAATGACCCACTTTGGTCTATTCTCAGAAAGGATGATAATTTTATCCCCTGCCTCAAGCCCTAAATCTTTCAGCCCCAGACAGAAGTATTTAACTCTTTCGGCAAACTCTGCAGTAGAAATGGGCACATACTTCCCTTCTTTTTTAGAAAGCAACAAATCATCTTTAGGATAGGACTTTATCGTATTGAGAAAAAGCTGGCTTAGTGTTTCAACCATGACTCCCTCCTTATTTTTTGAGTGAGTCAATTTTAAAGAAGAAGAGACACGCCTGTCAAGCATTCTTTATGCAGGGATTTGGTTCATCAACCGCATCCATAATTCATCTTATGTAGGTGTTTGATTTATCAAACACACATTTTTAATAATACGAATAAGGTGGGCTTGATGAATCAAGCCCCTACAATATGCCACTGCAGATAAAAAATCCCCTTTTGATAATTAAATTTTTTCTAGAATCTTTAAAGTGCGGGTTTGATGAATCAAACCCCTACATGAATCAAGCCCCTACAATAAAACACATACCTTAAAAAAGGAAGAAAAAGTAGCCTGTCCCCTTTAATCTACAAATTAGGTTTCTTTGACTTTGGCCATAGAGACAACTCTGTCGCCTTTTTCAAGATTAATTATTCTTACTCCCTGAGTCGATCTTCCTGAAGGCCTCACCTGCCCTGTCTTTATACGGATCACCTTTCCAAGCTGTGTGATCAAGAGCAATTCTTCCTCTGAAATCCCTACCATCCCTATTGCTTTT
>CAYUXD010000151.1:0-6197 GCA_964448655.1 uncultured Eubacteriales bacterium | reverse complement strand
TTTATTATACTTTTATTTATTTTTATATCTATTATGTTTGTTCCTTGCTGTTCGCTCAGTTAACCTTTGATGGATCAAATGCCTATAACTGCCCTAAAAATAATGTGGGCTTGATGAATCAAGCCCCTACAAATAAATCAAGCCCCTACAATAATAAGATGGGTTTGATGAATCAAATCCATACATCTTTGAATTATCAAAGTGCGGGCCTGATAAATCAAGCCCCTACAAATAAATCAAGCCCCTACATCTCATTTTTTCTTTCTTGTACTCAGGTATTTATGCATCTCAGCCGCAGCGACCCGGGCATCGCCCATGGCAAGAATGACTGTAGCTCCACCCCGAATGATGTCTCCTCCCGCATAAACTCCTTCAATGCTGGTAGCCATTGTGTCCCAATCGACTTCCACATTTCCCCATTTCCCTACTTTGAGTTGAGGAGTAGTCTGGGGAATCAGAGGATTGGGGCTCTGACCGATGGCAACCACCACCATATCCACTTCCATGATAAATTCTGATCCTTCTATTGGAACTGGTCGGCGTCTTCCGGAGGAATCAGGTTCTCCGAGCTTCATCCTCAAGCACTCCATGGCCTTAACCCAACCTTTATCATCCCCGATGTATCTTATTGGAGTCGTCAGGAAGTGAAACTCGATGCCTTCCTCCTCTCCATGGTGAACTTCCTCTACTCTTGCCGGCATCTCAACTCTTGAACGACGGTAGACAATGGCCGCCAATTCTGCTCCCAGCCTCTTGGCTGTTCGAACAGAATCCATGGCTACATTCCCGCCACCTATAACAGCCACTCTCTTTCCTAAAAAAACAGGAGTATCATAATCAGGGAATTCATAGGCTCTCATCAGGTTTACCCGGGTCAAATATTCGTTAGCCGAGTAGATTCCCACCAGGTTTTCTCCAGGAATCCTCATGAAACTCGGCAGTCCGGCTCCTGTTCCTATAAAAAAAGCGTCATACCCATCGTTTTTCAGGTCTTCAAGCGTTGCTGTCAGGCCAACCACAAAACTTGTCCTCAACTCTACACCTAATTTTTCAAGATACTTCACCTCAGACTTGAGGATGCTTTTGGGCAGCCTGAATTCTGGAATTCCGTAGACTAAGACTCCGCCTGCAATATGAAGGGCTTCGAAAATCGTAACCTTATGGCCTTTTCTCGCCATCTCTCCGGCTACAGTCAAACCCGCTGGCCCAGCCCCGACAACTGCTACCTTCTTACCTGTTGCCGGCTGGACTTGAGGGATATAAACGTCTCCTTTCAGCCTCTCATAATCTGAAACAAACCTCTCCAAATTCCCTATTTTCACACCCTCGCCTTTTGTTTTTCTTATGTTGCAGGCCCTTTCGCATTGAGTTTCCTGGGGACATACACGGCCGCAAATAGCAGGGAGGCTGTTGGTCTCTTTTATTTTCCGAACACTCTGGACATAATCGCCTATCTCTATAAGCTTTATGAAAGTGGGAATATCGATTCCCACGGGACAGCCCATGACACACCCGGGATTAGCGCAATCCAGGCACCTTTGCGCTTCCTTCTTGGCCAGCTTAGCATCTAAACCAACGTTAACTTCATTGAAATCTTTGTTTCTTTCTTCTGGTTCTCGCTCCGGCATCTTCTGGGGGGAGATCTTCATCCTTTCTTTTGCTGGAATAGACTTCCGCAACTCCTTCCGCCATTCCTTGTCAAATTCTGCCCTGAGCGTTTTTTTAAGCTCAGGTGGCATTTCTTTCTTCTCAGCCATCTTTTTCTCTTACGTTTTAAAAACTATCGTGGAAAATTATTCTTTTCCCAATGACACAAAGATTGGATTTCATCCTCAAAATATGACTTCCGCCGTGAAAAAAGCTCTTCCCAATCTACTAAATGACCGTCAAAATCAGGTCCATCCACGCAGGCAAATTTTGTTCTGCCATCTACTGTCACCCGGCAGGCCCCACACATACCTGTTCCATCCACCATAATGGGATTAAGGCTGACTGAGGTCTCTATTCCATAGGCTTTAGTCGCCTCAGAACAGGTGTACATCAAGTAAGTGCAGCCTATCGAGATCACTTTATTGATTTTGGATCCTTTTTTGATGATCTTGTTGAGAGTTTTGGGTATATAATCCTTACAGTTGTAGTAACTGTCCCGAGCTGAAACAAAAAATTGATCACTAACAGCTCGAAGCTTCTCTTCCCAGTAAAGAAGATAATTCGCCTTAACATCTAATAATGTAATGATCTTATTCCCTTTTTCTTTTAAGGCACGGGCTACTGGATATATGGCTGCAATCCCAAAACAGCCTCCTGCCAGAAGAACGGTTCCATATTTTTTTATTTCAGAGGGCTTTCCTAAAGGACCGACAAAAACAGGAACTTCGTCTTCGGCTTCAAGAAGCGAAAGCTTATGGGTGGAAGTACCTACCACCATAAAAACCGAAGTGACAGAGCCTTTTTCCTTGTCCCAATCAGCGATTGTCAAAGGAATTCTTTCTCCTTTCTCGTCCGTCATAACGATGACAAACTGGCCCGGCTTCGATTTTTTGGCTATCTCAGGCGCATGGACCTCAATAAGATGAATATTAGGAACTAAACGCTCTCTTTGTAAAATTTTCACCATTATTTTTCTCTTTTTATTTTTACAGGCAGCATTCCCAAAGAATGTGATTCCTGATAAACGCTTGGAATAAGGCCGCTCACAGAAAAGTCAGACTCTTCGCTCAAGAGGAAGCTGGCTCCTAAAATTCCCTTGGGCAAGGATTTTACTATCTTGACGAATCCCTTAAACTTCCCAGAGGAGGATCCAACCACTACGCTCTCCCCTTCCTCCAAATTCAATTTTTCTGCATCCTCAGGAGAGATCTTAATCCACCTGGAATCCCTGATAGCCTTCATACCTTTACTCTCTTGACTCAGGGCAAGACTCCTGTAGTAGTCCAAACTGTAATCCAGGGACATGAGAAAAGGATATTTTTTGCTTTTTTTGTGATGTGAATCACTGTATTTTACAGGGATAAACGACCTTTCTTTCCTCGTCTCTTCCTTAGTAAAGACTTTCTGGCCTTTTTCCAGATCGGCGTAGGAAATACTCGAAAAACTGGGAATAACCTTAATCATCTCTTTTGTGATTTCTGATGGATTCTCGAAGGGAAAGCCTTTATTCCCCATCCTGCGAGCTAATTGAGAGATTATCCACCAATCTGGCTTTGCATCTCCCAGAGGATCGATAACTTTATTAAATTTTTGAAGCCTGCCTTCTCCGTTAATGAACGTCCCATCAGTCTCTGCAAAAGTTGAGGCAGGCAAAACTGCATCAGCGAGCTTAAAATTCTCATTTACAAAGCTATCCTGAATAACCAAGAACTCAAAATTAGCTCTCTTTAGATAAGGCGCTGGACCTGCCAGATAGAGGGCTTTTAGGTCCCCGGATGAAGCTGCCTGGAAGATTTGATTAAAATTTAGCCCCTTATCTGAAAAATTCTTCCCAATCTCGAACACACCTCTCAGGTTATTCTCCAAACCGAGGGGAAAGAGCTGAGCCTGGGCTTGAAAGGCCAAATTCCAGAGCGCGGCCACATTCCGAGTCCTCCAGGGATGTTGAGTCAGTCCCATACCGAAAAGAAAGGCAACATTCTCTGGTTCTGAAAGAAGCCCAAATGCTTCTTCCAATCCCTCTCGAGTTATGCCTGTCATCTCAAAAACCCTGGATAAATCAAACTCGTTGAGTAAAGCTTTAAAAGAATCAAATCCTTCAATTTGGGGATGGTCCACTTCCTGTTCATTTTGCAGAAAGAGTTTGGATAGAAAACTGAGCAAATAGAATTCAGTCCCCGGTTTTATCTTAAGCCATAGCGAAGAGTAGCGATTCAGAGAAAGCTCTTCGGGACTGGCAACGATGAGCTTTGCACCCTGTTGAGCAGCCTTTAATACCTCAAGCCAGATAATGGGGTGAGATTTAGGGATATCTTCGCCGATGAGAAATAAAGTCTTCGCTCTTGAGATATCTTTAATTTCAAAATTTAAATCTAATTCGAGTCCGTTTTCTTGAGCCATTCCATCGAAAACGGCTAAAGGAGAAAAACGATAAGAACTGTCCACGTTTACTGTTTTTAATTCTTCGCTTGCAAACTTATGGAGGAGAAAATATTCCTCGCAAGATACCTGGGGAGAAGCAATCAAAGCAATCTTTTTTCCCTTGAATTTTTTGAGTCTTTGAGCAACATAATCAAGAGCCTCTTCCCAGCTGGCTTCTTCAAGCTCTTTATTCACTCTGACGAGCGGCTTGAGAATCCTGCGCGGGCTGTGGACAACGTCCTTTATCAGGAATCGTCCTTTAACACATGCCTGTCCTTGATTCACTGCTCCCTCGTCTGAGGGCTCAGAGCTTAGTATCTTCTGTTTCTTAAGGTCTATTTCGAGCTCACAGCCCATACTACACAGAGGACAGATCGTCTTTGCTCTCTCATCAGGCAAGCTTTCATACCTTATAACTCTCTCAGTCAAAGATCCTGTGGGGCAAACATCCACGCAGGCTCCACAAAACTGACAGCCTGACTCCAAAAGAGGTAGATCAAGTACAGTTCCCACCACAGCCTGAGAGCCTCTGTAGATAAAGGAGAGCGCGGATGCTCCCCTCACCTCATGGCAGACTCTTACACATCTTCCGCAGAGAATGCACAGGTTGTAGTCTCGATCAAAGAAAGGGTCGCCTTTTTTTACTTCTAGATTTCGATAAACAGATGGGAATCTGACTTTATCTATCTTTAAAGTTTCAACTACATCCTGAAGCTCGCAGCGTCCATTGTTAGAACAAAGGACACAGCCGGTTACTTCTCCCACCTTCCGAATAGTTGATTTATATTCATCGCAATTCTCTTTTTCGCTACAAATAAGGCAAGCATTCGGATGTTCAGAGAGAATGAGTTCCAGGATTTCTCTTCTTAATTTTTGGAGTCTGGGAGTTTTTGTCTTTATCTCCATCCCGTTTTCGACATAGGTACTACAAGATGGAGGATAGCCCCCTTTTTCTTTAATCTCCACGATGCAGAGTCGGCAGCCGCCGAACGGAGTTAACCGAGGATGATCACAAAGAGAAGGAATAAAGATACCATTTTCTCGGGCAACTTCTAAGATAGTTCTCTTTCCCTCAACTTCAATCTTTTTTCCGTCTATAGTAACTTTCATTTCTTTAATTTTGTTTAAGCTTGTCCCAAAGTGACGGGATTAAATGTCATTGCGAGCGACCGTAGGGAGCGTGGCAATCTCAAACTGTTATTCCTAATTGGATTGCCGCGTCGCTTCGCTCCTCGCAATGACAATGGTAATTGGAAATGCAATTTACTTTATCCCGTCACTTTCGGACAATGCCCTTAGTTTGGAGGCTTTCTTGAGAATTCTATCCCTTTTCTTTCCTGTATATTTAGAAACAGCACTTACTTTTGGAGGGCATACGTCAAAGCAAGCTCCGCACTTAATACATAATTCCTGGTCAATCACATGGACTTTTTTCCTTTCGCCGCTTATGGCATCGACTGGACAATTCTTCAAACACAAAAGACATCCGACACACTTTTCCGGCTCGACATAATACGCGATTAAATTTTTACAGACTAAAGCAGGACAGCTCTTCTCCACAATGTGTGCTTTATATTCATCACGAAAATAGCGAATGGTTGTCAACACTGGATTAGGCGCTGTCTGCCCCAAACCACAAAGAGAGCCTGCCTTTACTGTCTGAGCCAATGCTTCAAGCTTCTCCACATCCCCTTCCTCTCCATTACCCTGAGTGATACGCGTTAAAGTTTCTGCCATCTGTCTGGTTCCAACTCGGCACGGAACGCACTTGCCGCAGGACTCTTCTTGGGTAAAATTTAGAAAATAACGCGCAACATCTACCATGCAGGTGTCTTCGTCCATAACAATCATACCGCCAGAACCCATGATTGACCCAGCTTTGGTCAAAGTCTCGTAGTCAATAGATAAATCGAGCATCTTGGCGGGAAGACATCCTCCAGAAGGTCCTCCAGTCTGGACAGCTTTGAATTTTTTATTATCTTTTATACCGCCGCCGATATCGTAGATAATCTCTTTGAGAGTAATCCCCATAGGCACTTCCACTAAACCCGTATTGTTTATCTTTCCTACCAGAGAGAATATTTTTGTTCCTTTGCTTGTCCTTGTACCTATCTCTGAGTATTTAT
>CAYUXD010000150.1:3400-6230 GCA_964448655.1 uncultured Eubacteriales bacterium | reverse complement strand
GGGATTCTCGGCAACCTCTTCTCTTCTGAGGAAGTAATCTCTTTAGCTCCCGGCTCAACTTGTAATCTATTTTATTTTCTTCAAATCCTGACCAGGTCTGAATTTTATCCTTTTTCCTTTGGTGATTTTGATCTGTTTATTTTTCCGGATATCCCTGCCAAAGCCTGTTTTCTTTTGAACAACCTTAAAGCTGGAGAATCCTCTGATTTCGATCTTTTCATTTCTGGCAAGAGCATCCTTTAGAGAAGCCAGAATGGTTTCTACGATTAATAATGATTTTGCCCTTGTGAATTCGGATTTCTTTTCGATTTTAAGGGCGATATCATTCTTAATCATTGGAAACTCCTTTTGTCTAATGGACTAATTATAAATAAGTTATTGAGGATAAAAAGTCAAGATAAATTAATGATAAATTATTGATCTGCAAGCATTTCTTTTTCCATGATAGAAGCTAAACTCGTTAATCAGGCTGCCAAAAAGCGAAAAACGGGACAGCGAAAAAGAAAAGCAAAAAAGGGGACAGGCTACTTTTTCTATATGAACTGTCCATGAGTAGAAACCGTTATCTTTTTTCCAGAAAAAGTAGCCTGTCCCCTTTTTTTACACTTTTTTTACATGATCTCTTCTTTATCACGGAATTGGAAATGATTCCTATTGACTTGTTTTTAGCTCATTCATATAATGAAATCAAAATGAAAAAGAGAATCCTCATTTTTGCCTTCATACTTATCCTCCCCATGATGAGTTATGCTTCTATCTTAAGAATTACTTTTAATGCTCCTATTCATCCTATCACTTCAGAATATATCAGAGACACTATAGAAAGGGCAGAAAAAGAAAATGCCAGCCTGATCATAATGGCCTTAAATACCCCCGGTGGTTTGGATTCCTCGATGAGAGAGATAATCGAGAGAATCCTAAGCTCGAGAACACCTGTCCTGGCTTATGTCAGTCCCAGCGGAGCCCGAGCAGCTTCAGCCGGATTTTTTATCGGCATTGCCTGTGACATCTTTGTCATGGCTCCTGGAACAAGCACCGGTGCGGCTCATCCTGTCGGTGTATCTATAACCGGGCAAGCCATGGATAAGACTATGGAAGAAAAGGTTACCCAAGACGCCGCCTCTTATATAAAAACGCTTGCGGAAAAAAGGGGAAGAAATATCAAGTTAGCTGAGGACGCTGTCAGAAAAAGTTTATCTTACACCGAGAAAGAATCCTTTGATGGGAAACTGATCGATCTAATAGCCGCGAGTGAACTGGAGATAATCGAACATTTCGATGGGAAACGCATCAAGAGATTCGACGGAGAAGAATTATTACTTGAGCTCAAAGGTGAAGATATAATTGATATCCCTATGTCGGCCAGACAGAAATTTCTTATTACGATTTCTAATCCCAACCTGGCTTATATTCTCCTCATGTTAGGCTTGCTCGGCCTCTATTTTGAATTCTCAAACCCGGGTTCTATCTTGCCAGGTGTATTAGGCGCGATCTTCCTCCTTTTAGCCATTTTTTCTTTCCAGATTTTACCGATTAATTATGTTGGTCTGATTTTGATTTTGTTAGCAATAGGATTATTCATCCTTGAGATTAAGGTCCAGAGTTACGGAATTCTATCTGTAGGAGGGGTAATAGCTATGGTTATCGGTTCGATTATGCTCATAAACGCTCCTATTCCAGAATTGCGTCCGAGTCTGAAATTCATCATTCCTGTGGCTATAGGCCTTTCTTCAATTTTTATCTTCCTGATCGTTATAGCCGTTCGAGCTCATATGAGAAGAGTTCTCACCGGTAGAGAAGGTCTTGTAGGAGAAATCGGAGAGGCTCAGACTGACCTCAAGCCAGGAGGTAGGATTTTTGTCCACGGCGAATTATGGAAGGCAGAAGCTTCTGAGGAAATTACCAAGGGCACCAAGGTCAAAGTCCTTGAAGTCATGAATAACTTGGTGTTAAAAGTCACCAAATCCTAAAAAGGACGGGAACAGCCTTGGAATTTTATTTAGCTTTGAAGAAAGGATTTAAACCTTTCAGATAAATCAGAGTCAAAGACTTATAAAGAGGTAAAACACAAAAAAATTAATTAAAGAAAATTAGCTTCACTTTTGTTAAAATTAAACAGGCAATGAAAGCCAATTCTTAGATTAGGAGGTATGAAATGTTAACTTTTCCGGTTATCGTGATTGGGTTCATCGTCCTTTACTTATTGAACGCAATTAAAATTTTGAAGGAATACGAAAGAGGAGTGATATTTCGTCTTGGCCGGGTGCTCAAAAAACCTAAAGGTCCAGGCCTTATTTTTGTTTTTCCTCCAATCGACCGCATGGTCAGGGTAAGTCTTCGGATAGTCGTTATGGACATCCCCCCTCAAGATGTTATCACCAAAGACAATGTTTCGGTAAAAGTCAATGCTGTTGTCTACTTCCGCGTTTTGGAACCCCAAAAAGCCATAATCGAAGTCCAAGATTACCTTTTCGCCACTTCTCAACTTGCTCAAACAACACTCCGAAGCGTATTAGGCGAGGTCGAACTGGATGATCTTCTCTCAGAAAGGGAAAAACTCAACGCCCAACTTCAGGAAATCATAGATAAACATACCGACCCATGGGGAATCAAGGTTCAGCTCGTAGAAATGAAACATGTTGATCTTCCAGACAATATGGTCAGGGCCATCGCCAAGCAAGCTGAAGCAGAAAGAGAAAAAAGAGCCAAAATTATTCATGCTGAAGGGGAGTTCCAGGCTGCAGATAAACTGGTTAAAGCAGCAGATATCATCTCGACTAATCCTCAGGCTCTCCAGCTCAGGTTTCTGGGCACTCTGTCAGAGATTGCA
>CAYUXD010000150.1:0-3390 GCA_964448655.1 uncultured Eubacteriales bacterium | reverse complement strand
GATTGCAGTAGAAAAAAATTCAACCATTCTTTTCCCCCTTCCGATGGAAATGCTGAAGGCTTTCCAGTATATAAAGTCAAGGACAAAAAAAGTAGACAATGAAGAATAGGGATTATAGAGAACTTCAACTTTCAAGTTCGCAACTCTTTTTTATTTTCTTGGCAATTCTGATCCTGGGTGTAGTCATTTTTCTCTTAGGAGTCTCAGTCGGTAAAAAACAGGCTCAAATCATGAAAAGTACGCAGATAACTGCAAAAGAAAAGACTGCACCGGCTGAAGATCAAACTTCGCCGCCAGCCGAAGAGTCAAAGGAGTCCATAAGCAAAGAATTAGCCTCTCGTCAAAAAGCAACGGAAGAAACTCAAGAGCAGCCTACGGTGAGCCGGGACAGGACGCTATTCTATGTCCAGGTCGGAGCTTTTAACAGAAGAGAAATGGCTGTCTCCTTTGCCGACACATTCAATCAGAGAGGCTATCCCGCTATTGTCCTTGATCCTTTTCCGTCAGATAGAAGAGAGATATTTCGCGTGAGAATCGGTGGATACGCAACCAGAGAAGAAGCCCAAGAAGTCAGAACTAAGCTACAGTCAGAGACAAGTAGAGCGACCGATTACTTCATAATTCGAAGCTAAATTTCGAGAGCCCTTTTTTTTCTTCGCCCATCACGAGCCCGGAAAAAAAAGTCCTGCAGGTGTCCATATCTTGAAAATCAAAATAAGGGATATTCTCCTAGCTGTGGCCAGCGGAGGCCTGACCGCTCTTTCTTTCCCTAAATTTTACCTTACTTTTCTGGGTTGGATTTCCCTCATTCCTCTTCTATACATTATTTTAAAAAAAACTCCTAAGCAGTCCTTTCTTCTGGGACTTGCAGCTGGGTTTTCATACTATGCCGTCCTTATCTACTGGATCCCTTTTGTCCCGGCTCATTACGGTAATCTATCCATCGGAGTTAGCCTTTTAATCTATATCATCCTTGTTCTTTTTCTGGCCCTTTTCTGGGCTTTCTTCTGTCTCCTTTGGACAAAAATCTATCAGTCCTTTCCAAGATTAGCTTTTCTCCTCACACCTTTTATCTGGATTTCTTTTGAATACATCCTTACTTATTTCTTAACAGGCTTCCCCTGGGGACTCCTCGGTTCAAGCCAGTATTTAAACATCTACTTCATCCAGCTTGCTTCCATTACCGGAGTTTATGGACTTTCTTTTGTGCTGGTTCTCTTCCAGAGTCTGTTTCTCTACTCTATGAAATACAGAGAAAAAGCCCCCTTTTTCATAGGCTTAGCTTTTGTGCTCCTTATCCATTTAGGCGGCTTTCTAAGTTTGAAAAAGATCCCCGACACAGAAGAGTCATTTACTGCTTCTGTCATCCAGGGAAATGTCTCCTCTAACATCTACTGGGATAGGATATCCAGCCAGGAGATCTGGGATCTCTTTAGCCAACACCTTGAACTGAGCCGCCGGGCTTATGAGAAGGGATCTCGCCTTATTATCTGGCCTGAATTCTCTGTCCCTATCTGTTTTAGCTGTTCCGAAGATCTTTATCTGGCTTTTAAGGGAATGCTCTATCAATTTGTTCAAGGAACAAGAAGCACTCTTCTCCTCGGGACAAATGAAAAAACCGGCACCCAAGGAAATATCCAGTACCACAACACAGCCTTATGCCTCAGCCCGAATATCTCCATTAGCCGTTACTATAAAATGCATCTTGTTCCGTTCGGAGAATACACACCTTACAAAAAAATCTTTTTCTTTATCGAAAAAATGACCCATGCCATCGGAGATATCACTCCCGGGACTCAGTATTCTCTGCATCAATTCAAAAATACAGAATTTGGCTCCCCAATATGCTTTGAAATCATCTTTCCTGACCTTGTGAGGAAATTTGTGAAAAAAGGAGCAAGCTTTCTGGTTACCATCACCAATGATGGCTGGTACGGAAAAAGTGCAGCTCCTTACCAGCATTTCTCAATTTCTGTTTTAAGAGCCGTGGAAAACAGGAGATATCTTCTTCGAGCCGCCACAACAGGCATAAGCGGAATCATCGATCCCTTTGGCCGCGTAGTATCCAAGTCTGAACTGATGACCCAGACGCATCTTACTGGAGACATCACTCCCTCCCGAAAACTTACTTTTTATACAAAATTCGGTGATATTCTCCCCAGAGCAAGCTTGACTTTAGCCGCAATATTCCTTATTCTGGGTTTGGCGAAGAGAAAAGATGAAAGAAAAAAGCCCCGTTTCAAAAGCAAGTCACACTAAGCTCCTGGCGAAAATCAAAGAATACTTTTCTAAATTTGAAGAACTAAGAGGTTTTCTTTGACCTCAACCAAAAAAAGTCCGAGATCGAGGCCATAAACAAAGAACTCTCCGCCTCTTCTACCTGGGAAAACAAGAAAAAACTGCAATCCCTCCAGCAAAACAAAAAAAGATTAGAAAGAAAGTCCAAGCTCTTCTCCAGACTCTATGGGAAAAAAGAAGAGCTTGAAGTTTTGGTGGAGCTGTCTGAAGAAGGGGAAAATGTAGACGAAGAGCTCGGGGAGAGTCTGGCTTCTTTTGAAAAAGGCCTGGCAGAGGCAGAACTTCAAATGCTTTTTTTCGAGGAAGATGATGCTCGAAACGCCATACTCACCATCCACCCTGGAGCAGGAGGCACTGAATCCCAGGACTGGGCTCAGATGCTTCTCAGGATGTACCTTAGATACGCCGAGAGAAAAGGCTTCAAAGTTGAAATCATTGACTCTCTTCCTGGAGAAGAAGCTGGCCTTAAAAGTGTTACGGTTCGAATAGAGGGAGATTATGCTTACGGCAATTTAAGTCAGGATTCAGGAGTCCATCGCCTCGTCAGAATATCACCTTTTGATGCCAACAAAAGACGACATACATCCTTTGCTGCTGTCTTCGTTTATCCTGAGGTCGAAGAAGACATCGAGATTGAAATAGACCCGGAAGAACTACGGATCGATACCTTTCGCTCTTCGGGACGAGGGGGACAGCACGTCAATGTCACCGACTCTGCAGTAAGAATAACCCACCTCCCCACAGGTATTGTCGTTCAATGTCAGAATGAAAGGTCCCAGCACAAAAACAAAGCCAGTGCGATGAAAGTTCTAAAAGCCAGGCTCTACGAGCTGGAGAAGAAAGCAAAACTCGAAAAGATAGAAAAATTGGAGGATGCAAAATCGGATATTGCCTGGGGAAACCAAATCAGGTCCTACGTTCTCCACCCCTACCGGATGATAAAAGACCTCCGGACAAATGTCGAAATCGGGGATGTGGAAAGGGTTCTGGATGGCGATATCGATGAATTCATCAAATCAAACCTTCTCTTACGAAAATCAAAATCGTAGGGAATTATCATGTAGGGGCTTGATTCATCAAACCCACATTTTG
>CAYUXD010000149.1:0-6241 GCA_964448655.1 uncultured Eubacteriales bacterium | reverse complement strand
AAATCAAACCCACGTATTTTCTGTAGGGGCTTGATTTATCAAGCCCGCACTTTAAAAAAGAGAAAAATTCAATTTTTCAAACGTTTTTCTATTTTTTTTGTCTACTTCAGCCTAAAGGTCACCGTTACAGTAAAAATGATAGGCATAGGCTTTCCTTTGATAAGCATAGGCTCATATTTCCACTGTTTCACGGCCTCTACGGCAGCCTTGCTCAGTAATTCATGGGGACTTTTTACGATTTTGACTCCCACAATATTTCCCTGCTCACTTGACCTGACGCTGAGAAGAACTACACCTGAAATTCCTTGCTTCCTGGCTTCTTCAGGATAGACAGGTTTAACTTCTTTGATCAGCTTGGGTGGTTTAATATCTCCTTCTGCTTTCACTGCCCCTTTCTCAAACTCAGCTAGTTCCTTTTTTATCTTCTTTCTCGCGGGTGGAGGGGGAGGCGGCGCCGGAAGAACTTTATCTTTTGGTCCAGTGATATGAAAAGATAGAAAATAAGGCTTTCCCATCCTGTCTTCAAATCCAAAAACCGCTATATTTCCTCCCAGTAAAATCATCTCAGTGGTTAACACGTTCTCTGGTTTATCATCAAAGAGTTCATTAACCAGGATTAGGAAATCACCTTTGTTTTTCCAGTCAAGCAGCTTGATATAAACTTTGTATTCTTTGCTATTTAACCTGAAAAAATGACTGGCAGTATGTTTTCCCTCTTCGCCAAATCCCAGATCTGCTTCAGTCAATAGATTCACCCTGCTTAGATTGAAGACTCTTTTGATATGCCCTTTTTCCTTTTCCAATCCAAAATCGATCTGCATACTAGCCGTTAGGGTAGGTCTCAGATAGGAAGAAGTCACGAATCGAGGCGGCTCTGTCATTCCTTCCCTTATTCCTTCAAAAACCCTCAACTTGATATCCAGAAAGCTCTCTTGTGCCTGAAGGGAGAGAGAAGAACAAACCATTAAAAAAATCACAGCCCATACGAACTTTTTCACATTCATTATTACCTCCTTAAATATTTTTTTCAGCCCAGATGATGATCATATTCGAATCCTGGGGTTGGAAGAGATAGGTTCGGGCCGGTTTGTCATAGATTCGAATATACTTGATCTGAAATGGACTTGTTATATCCTCTTCCGGAGTCTTTCCAGGAGGAGCAAGTTGATAAAACCATATCCCGAGGACTATGGCAATGAGCAAGAAAGCAGCTCCAACGGCCCATCCCCAACGCGGCAGGCGAAACAATCTCTCTTTTCTTTTCTCTTTAGTAAGCTGTAGTTTGACTTTAGGCCATAGTCTTTCGAGGCCTCCAACCTCTTCTTCCTGAATCAATAAAGACTTTGTTTCCTCAAGGCTTGCCAGATTCTCCTGACAGGCCGGGCAGTTTTGGATATGCTTCTGCAGGAGGAAATTCTGCCATATCTTAAAAGGAAAAATAGAAAAGAGAAAATTAACCATTCGACAGCGAAACATTTTCTTTCTCCATTTTACTTTTGATTTTTTTTCGGGCTTTATAGAGCAAGACTCGAGCTGTGCTGGGAGAGCACTTCATGACTTGCCCTATCTCTGCGCTTGAATACCCTTCGCTGGCCCAGAGGCAGAGCGTAACTCTCTCTTTAGGGCTCAAACCTTCGAGAATTTTCGGAGCTAAGGGCTGGCTTCGAGAGCTGGGAGAGGATTGTGTGCTCGTATTGTCTGCATACTCTTCTTTCATCTTTTTAAAAAAACTATAAAACCGCCCCCTTTTCCTCAAGAGGTCTAAACATCTATTAGAGAGAATCGTGTAGAACCAGTTCCTGAAAGGACTTTGGAGGTCGAACTTATCTAAATTGGAATAGACTCTGATAAATGTCTCTTGACAGGCATCTTCAGCATCTTCTCTGTTACCCAGCATATTCAAGGCTAGGGCCATGGCTTTGGTTTTGTATCTATCCACCATTTCTCTAAAGGCCTCCGCCTCTCCTTCGAGACAGCTTAAGATCAGCTGTTTTTCGTCCATATTAGTATTTTATAACTCATTACGCCCCAGCATCAAAAAACGTTTATATAAATATAAAGAGAATTTGGTTTATCAAACCCTATTCTACGTTTTTATTCTAGCATTCGTTTTTTTCGTCTGTTAAAATGAAAATTTCTGCGGAGTTATAATTTCAGACCCTGACAGGAGGAAAGCATGGCAAAAGATGTCTACAAAAAGTTAGCCGAGCGTCTGGACAATCTTCCGGGAGGTTTTCCCTCAACCCGAAACGGCGTGGAGCTGCGCATCCTCCGCCAGCTTTTTACTCCTGAAGAAGCAGGTTTAGCCCTGCATTTGAATCTGATGCCTGAGGAGGTCCCTGTAATTGCCCGAAGAGCAAAGGTTTCGCAAGAGGAGGCTGCTCAGCGCCTTGAAACGATGGCCAAAAAGGGGCTTATCTACCGTCTCGAGTATGATAAAAAACCGATGAAGTACATGGCTGCCCAGTATGTTATCGGAATATGGGAGTTTCATGTTAACGATCTAAATCCGGAGCTTATCAAGGATATGAATGAGTATATTCCTACTCTTTTAAACCTGGATACGTGGAAGAAAGCCCCGCAGCTTCGCACGGTTCCGGTAGGGCAGAGCATCTCCACAAGACTTGAAGCTCTTCCGTATGAGAAGGCTGAGGAATTGGTTCGGGCTCATGATAAATTCCTGGTTGCTCCCTGCATCTGCCGCAGGGAACATAAAATGATGGGAAAAGGCTGCAATAAGCCTGAAGAAAGCTGTCTGATTCTGGGAAGGGGAGTGGATTATTACAAGCGGAATGGACTTGGCCGGACTATTGATTTAAAGGAAGCCCTGGAGATTTTAAAAAGAGCGGACAGGGCCGGGCTTGTCTTGCAATCCAGTAATGCTCAAAAAATAATGAATATTTGCTGCTGTTGTGGCTGTTGCTGCCAGGTGCTGAAGACAGTTAAGCGGCATCCGAGGCCGTCCTCTATTATATCCTCTGCTTTCCAGGCTCATGCCGAACCAGAGACATGTGAGGGCTGTGGAGTTTGCGTTGAGCGGTGCCAGATGGAGGCTCTGACGCTTAAAGATGACAAGGTGGCCCTGGATTTGAATCGCTGCATTGGTTGCGGGCTTTGTGTGACAACGTGTCCAACGGGTTCCCTTACTCTGGAACGCATGCCTGATTCGGGACAGCGCTATGTCCCCCGGAATATGCTCGAAGCCCTTTACAGGCTGGCCCGAGTGAGGAGAAAAATTAATCCCTTGAAAAAGATCAAAATGAAAATCCAATCCAGCGGGAGAAATCTCCGGGCTTCAAGGTGATTATTGCCGTGAGTTCAATCGAGAAAAGGGGACAGGCTACTTTAACAATAATTATCTGTCCTTCCTTTTTATCATTGTTCATGTAGGATTCTGATTCATCAATCCCTATTCCACCTTTTTTGTCCTAACACTAATATTTTTCGTCTGTATGGTGGCCTTTTCATTTTCACCTATATTTTTTGAAACATTTATCCACGACAAAATGCGACATAAAACGACATAAAACGACATTTACCTGTAAAACTTGACAACTTTTATTTAGCTAATCATATTTAAGGAAGAAGCAATCACACTAGTTATAACAATTCTCTATTTTAAAAGGGGAGAGATAGCTTTCTGTGGAAAGAGGGAAAACGGAATTGTTATCAGTAATTATCGAGAATTTCGGGATGAACCCTTCCAAGTGAACAAGGTGATTTATGAATAGGCTAAATTTTCATAGATTTTGATTGTTCTTCGAAACATAATCTCCGACCA
This sequence comes from uncultured Eubacteriales bacterium, assembly GCA_964448655.1. GTDB lineage: Bacteria > Acidobacteriota > Aminicenantia > Aminicenantales > Aminicenantaceae > SOIV01. The sequence continues at coordinate 2,460 of CAYUXD010000149.1, read as the reverse complement.
TAGATCTGTTTGGAAAAAATTCAGGATGAATTTAGAAGCCGATAATAAAAAAATAAGGAGGGGTGACTATGTCCAATAATAAAAAAGATGTTAAAGCCTTGATCCTGTCAGGTGGTGGGGTGAAAGGAACTTTCCAATATGGTGCAGTTGATTATATTTACAATCACGTTTTAGAAAAAGGAGAAACATTCAAAATTGTATGTGGAGTTTCTGCTGGAGCTTTGACCGGTTCAATAATTGCTCAAGATAAATTCCAGTTAGGAAAGGATATCTGGATGAATCAAATAAAGAAACGAGTTCCAGCATTCAAGATAAAATTTCCTATCTTCGCCCTGATTCTTTACGGTATCTTACCAGGAATTGCTCTTCTGATTAAGCTAAAAAACACAGATTCCCTATTTAAGAATGAAAAACTAAGAGAAATCTTAAATGAAGCGTGTAAAGATTTAGTTCAAATTCTTGAAAAGGATGAAACTTATTTGAGACTTGGCATAGTTGAATACCAAACGGGAGAATATAAATCCGTTGATCCAACAAGTTCTAAATATCGAGACCGGGCTGTGGATGCAATCATTGCCAGCACATCAATTCCTCTTGCGTTTCCTCCCGTACGAATGAACAAGAAGAAAGAGTATCAATATTTCGATGGAGGAGTAATAAACATGACTCCTTTTAAAGATATATTTGACATAACCAGACAGGCTGATTTCAGAAAGAAATATAATCTAGAATCTATCTATGCGGTTCTATGCTCTCCAATTTCTAATCGTGAATCTCATCAGGATTATAAAGGACTGTTTGATATAGCATCACGTACTTTAGATATATTATGCAAAGAAATTTATCTAAACGATAAGGAAGTTTTTGATAGAACAAATGCTTTTGTTTGGTTTCGAGATGAGATTGAAAAGAAGTTTCCTGATAAAAAGGAAGAATTGGAAACGATCTATAAACAAATCCTTAAAGAGACAGAGATTGACATCAAAAAGTATTTTACATCTACATGCAAAGTAATTGCTCCTGATCCAGAGAAGTGGAAAGATTTTCTAGAGTCAGATTTATATCCAGATGGTCCACAAGAGCCTATGGAGAAAGGCGATAACTCTGAAAAATTATTCTGGAAGCAATTTCCATCTACCCTTACTAAAGATCCGAAAAAATTAATGGCAGCTTATCATTTTGGTATGTTCATGGCCCGAGAGATTTTAAAACCCAACAAACAATCTTAATAAAAGAAAGATTATCCTCTTCTACCCGAGGGAGTAGACGTCGGAAGTTGGAGAAAGGCCTCCATCTTAATAAGGAGGAGATTAAAAAATGAACAAAAAAATCAAGATATGTAGCATGATAACAGGGAGAGGCATGAGGCGATTCCGATGGCCCTCAATTGTAATAATACTATTATTGCTTTATAGCTGCGCATCTGTACCACCACAAATTGCTAAACTACATCAAAAGGAGTATGAAATCATCGCTTCGCTTAAGCAGTCTCACATAGCTATGGTGGATGCTTATGTCGATCAGAAAATTCTTGCCTTCGAATCATATTTTTTCAAAGAATACGGTCCTAGCTATTTGAAACATTGGCAGGAAAATTTCAAAGCAGTATACGGTCGCGATTATGACGAAAGCCGTGATTTCAATTTGCTCTACAATGACCTCGTGGTTGAATATCAAGTCGAAGTCGCTCCTATCGAAGAAATCCGAAGTGATTTAAAAGAGGCCATTTTGCGCGAGTATCGCCATGTAGTCGCAGCTCATGAAGCAGTTGACGGCTGGATCAACAGTATTGAGAAATTAAATTCAGCTCAAAAAGAAGCTTTTGATCGTGTTTTGGGTGCTATTCAATCTGGGCTTTCTCTTGACTCTGTGGATAAGGCAATAAACAAAGCGATCGAGAAAGCAAAATCTAAGATTTCTCAACTTTTTCAATAGCCGACATATATTATTAAGGATCAAGGGAGGTTACCATGCCAAAGAGAAGCAAAGTTGGAGAACTAACTAGCGCTGCAACAAAGAAAGAATTTGCCGAAAAGCTTTCAAGCTACACAAGTCTCACGTCAAAGGAGGTAGAAGATCTATTTCCAGAAAAGAGCGATAGAGAAGAACTACTTGAGCTAATAAAGGTCGTAAACTCTAGCGCGGATGAAAATACTAAAAAAGCAGAGCTGATTGGAAAGATCGGAAAGCTTAGCGGTGCAGTTTTGAAGATAGGAAAGAAATTCGCAAGTGGTTTATGAAGATAAGCGATTTATCTAACTTACAAATCAATCCGACGCTGAATGCTCTACGGATTATTTAAAACTTAATTATACCTTTGTAATTATGATTTTTTATAAGACTTATTTAAGGGAACCTAGTCGAAATTTATCAATAAAAGGGAGGTTTTAAATGCCTTTAATCGCGGTAATTTTAGCTATCTCAATCGTGGCCAAGAACATTGTGAACGTAATCAAAATG
>CAYUXD010000148.1:0-6251 GCA_964448655.1 uncultured Eubacteriales bacterium | reverse complement strand
ATAACACCTAAAGCAATAAATCAATTTCGCACCCGCCACCTTTATTATAAATAAACTCTAAGGTAGAAAATAGCAACAGGAATAAAGTAGGTATGTAATGGGTATGTAAAATACCAATTAAAATAGAGAGAAAATAATGACCTAGAATTCACGCAGAAAGGAAGTTAAGTTAATACGCTTATTTGATATTTCCAATTTTTGCCTAATATTTTTGCGGTGCTTCTCTATCGTCCTGCAAGAAATATTTAAAAGCTTAGAAATGTCTTTGCTTGTAAGACCACCTTTCACCATGTTACAAACTTCGATTTCTCTGGGAGTTAGCTTGAAACTTTTTTTTGTTATTTTACTGCCAAATGAAGAAGTTAATCTTCCTAAATGATATTTGAGCATATTAACGTATTTAGCGGCGGCTTTCTCTTTTTTAAGTTTTTCTAAAATTGGAGATACTACTATATTTATATTGGTCTCAATATCATCTTTTATCCTTCTTTTTTCTACCTCAATCTGCGCTATAACTTCCCCAAGGGCTATATTTTTTTGTTTTAAAGCTGATTTTTGTTTTTGTAGCTTCGCTTCAGACTCTATCAGGGACTTTTCCATATTCTTGCGTTCGGCGATTTCCCGCTGAAGCCGTTCATTGGCCGCTTTTATCTCGGCAGTACGCTCTTCAACCATCTCTTCAAGGTGTTCACGATATTTTTTCAATTCTTCCTCTGCCCGCCTGCGTTGAAGAGCTACCGATGCCTGGCCTATGAATGTTTCTATAAGATCTCTTTTTTCCAGCCCGGCTCTACCTCTTGTTATGATTACAGCATTACCAAATAGCTGCCCCTTCCTTGTGAAGCCCATGGTATAGATGTCTCCCAAATTGAAGAATTTCTCCAAGGTAGTGCAGATGTGTTTTGGGATTTTTCCAAAACTAAGGACATGCAAGCCTCCGGGAACTTTTACAAGCTTTCCAGTAGTGAGTCCTGACCGTGCTTCTTCATTTATAGGAAAGGACATCGCCATAGGATTCTTCTTCAAAATCCTTAGAACGCTTTCAATTTCTCTTCTCGCTCCCAAAAAGGTATGAGCTTGAATGCATTGAGTTGCCTCATCGAATGAACTAACAAGAACGAAAGAGTTGCCCACGAGTTCTCTCAGCCGCTTGCCTATGAACTGGTAGATATCCGACTCGGACGGAAGCTCCACGAACTCCATAGCGGTTCTTGATAGAAAAGCAAGGCTGGAGGCATATTGCTTTTCTGTCTCCTCCGCCTTCTTGCGCTCAGTGATGTCTCGGGCAATGGCTGTCGCTAAAGCTCGACCTCTGATCTTTACAGGATATGTGCTTACTCTTACTTCAACGTGACTGCCATCTTTTCTCCTTAAAGTATATTCACCTTGAGGCCCGGTTTTACCCATGATAATTTTGGCCAAACCATTGACTGCTTTTGGGATTTGATCTGGAGACAGTAGTTTCAATTTTAAAAAACTCTTTCCTAATAATTCTTTCTTTTTATAACCCGTTAATCTTTCTGTAGCTTTGTTGCAGTCGACAAAGTTACCTTTAGAGTTGCACACAAAATAAGCATCAGGGGCAAATTCAAATAATATCTTTAACCGCTCCTCTGAACTTTTCGATTCCTCTTCTGCCTGCTTGCGCTGGGTTATGTCTCTCCCAATCGATTGAATCGCATAGGGCTTTCCTTCTCGGTAAATTACGGAGGCTTCTGTTTCCGCCCAGACATAGCTCCCATCCTTTTTTCTCAATTTGTATTCGCTATGTTTTTTCTGGGAACCGGTCTGCTTGATTTCTTTGAATGTCTTGTGAGCATCGGGCAACTGGCTTTCTTCAATTAATGAGAATAGACTAAGGGAAGTTAACTCCTTTTTCGTATATTTAAGCAAGTTCAATGCGGCCTTGTTCATATCCAGGAACCTACCTTCAAGATCATGCAGGCATACGCAGCAAAGAGAGCGGTCGAAAAATGCCTTATATTTTTCTTGGTTTTCTTGCAGCAACTTCTCCGCCTGTTTGCACTTGATTTCTGACTTTTCCAATTCAGCATTTTGTTGGCGTAATTCTACTGATTCATTTAGGAGTTGATTTGCTGATTTGCCTTGGTGTTTCATATTGCCCTCCTAAAATAGGGAACGATTTCATATGACAGGACGCATTTATCCAAAGGCGCCAGAAGTAGTTAAGTAAAAAGCATTTGCTCTTTTAGTAATTTGCATTTTTCCCCGCATTTAACCTTTCTGTTAAGTTCTCTGTAAAAAAAATTATTACATAGAAAAAATTTGAGGTCAACCATGAAAAGACAAAGAGAAGTTTCTTTTTCGCTATTTCAAATATAAAATAGAAAGTCTGGCTTTTAAGAAAAAAGAAAATAAATGCTCAAGTTTTCGAAGCCTGATCCCGACTTGTTTTAATCTTACAATTCAGATAGAATTTTCTCCCGATTTTAGAAAGAGGTTATTATGAAAAAAATTGAATCCACAAAAAAAGCTTATAAAAATTCGCAATTTTTAGAATCTCGCGAAGCCCGCACTTTAAGGATTTTAAGCGAGTATTTAGAACCTTTGAAGAGATTGAGTGAATGGAAGATCAACAATACAATTCTATTTCTTGGGTCTTCAAAGGTTAAGGTTGAGGAGAAAGACTCTCCTTTAACAAGGTACTATTGGGAAGCTGAAGAACTTTCTTATAACCTGGCAAAATGGGCTATAAAGTTAAAGCAAAAGGGCAAAAATTTTGTTATCTGCACAGGAGGAGGACCAGGCATAATGGAAGCTGCAAACCGGGGGGCGTGCCGAGCAGAAGGAAAATCTATCGGCATGAATATCTCTCTTCCTGAGGAACAATATCTTAATCGCTACATAACTCCTGAGCTCTCTTTTATCTTCCATTATTTTTTCATGAGAAAATTTTGGCTGGTGTATAAAGCAAGGGCGGTGGTTGCATTCCCCGGTGGTTATGGCACCCTGGATGAGGTTTTTGAAACGCTTACCCTGGTTCAGACAAATAAGATCTCTCAAGATAACCTGGTCATACTCCTCTATGGGGAAGAATACTGGCGAAAAACCATAAACTTTGAGGAACTCTTAAAATACAAAACAGTTTCTGCAGAGGACCTTAAGCTTTTTTTTTACTGCTCTAATCCCAAAGAGGCCTTTTCAATTTTGAAGGAAAGATTAGTGAGGTTTCTATAAAACAGGAGTGATTTTACTATAGATTACCGTCACCATTTTCTCAGTAAAGAATGCGGCCAGATTATAGATGTTGATGTTCAATGTCCTTATTCAGAGGGAAAGAAAGTCGTCGTATCCGGAAACAGAATTGATGAAATACACGGATACTTCAAGGGTATATATAAGGATTGTTCTAAGAGTGCAGGAAAAAAGCCCAGAGGACGAAGTTCTTCTTGATTGCTGGATAAGAATGACAAAGAAAGCAAATTTAACTACAGAATTCGGAAGCAAAGAATGAAAATAAATAAAATAAATAGGAGGGAGAAATAAATGAATAGTTTAAAAGGAACAAAGACAGAAAAGAACGTTTTAACCGCATTTGCCGGAGAATCGCAGGCAAGAAACCGCTACACCTATTTTGCCTCAAAAGCAAAGAAGGAAGGCTATGAACAGATTTATGGAATATTCTTAGAAACTGCGGATAACGAGAAGGAACACGCAAAGAGACTCTTTAAATTCTTAGAGGGTGGTGAGGCAGAGATTCAGGCTTCTTACCCAGCCGGTGTGATCGGAGATACCAAGGGTAATCTTAAAGAAGCTGCAGCAGGTGAGAACTATGAACATACGACAATGTATCCAGAATTTGCAAAAATAGCCGACGAAGAGGGATTTTCAGAGATAGCTGAGGCAATGAGATCTATCGCAGCTGCAGAGAAGCAGCATGAGAAAAGATACTTAGGCCTCCTTAATAACATTAATAATGACAGGGTTTTCAAGAGAGATGAGGTTGTAAAGTGGAAATGCAGGAATTGTGGTTATATTGCTGAAGGAAATGAGCCCCCTGATGAATGTCCTGCCTGTGCCCATGCCAAAGCATACTTTGAGCTGCTTGCTGAGAATTGGTGATCCCTAATAAATGTTGTTTTTTTGATCTATTAAGATATGGTGATAAATACGGATATTTAAATCTTAATCGCAAGATAATAAACAAGGGCCTTCAGCTTCTTGGTTAAGGCTTAAAAAAAGGGAATGGGACCACATACAGAGCTAAACTTTAACATAAGCTTAAATATAAGCAAAAGCTTAAGCGTATCTTTTACTGAGTAAGGAGGATCTATGACTAAAATACCGAATAAACAGAAAAAGAAAGAGATAATGAAGGATATCATCCGTAAACTTCACCAAGGTTTAAGAATTGAAGAAGCAAAAGAGCGGTTTGAAAAGGAAATAGGTACTGCGAGCTCGATAGAAATTGCCGAGATGGAGCAAGCTCTTATAAATGAAGGGCTCTCTCCTGAAGAGATAAAAAAGTTTTGTAATGTCCATGCTTTGCTTTTCCAATCAGCCCTGGAAAAGTCCATTATTAAAGAAACATCTCCATCTCATCCTGTTTATCTTTTTAAGTTAGAAAATAAAGAGATCGAAAAAATCGCTGACTCGCTTAAAAAACTGAAAGAGGAAGGAGAAAAAGAACTCTCGCGAACAAAACAGAAATTAAATGATTTGCTGAGCGAATTAAAAGGTATCGAGATACACTATGCAAGAAAAGAGCTAGTTCTTTTTCCTTTTTTGGAGAAACAGGGATTTACTGGTCCTTCAAAGGTTATGTGGGGAAAGGATAATGAGATTAGAGACTTATTAAAAATGGCAATTTCATCGATTGAAGAAATAAAAGACATCAAAGATTTGGAACCATACTCAAAAAACTCCCTGGACCCATTGATCGAAGAAATAACCGGGATGATTTTTAAAGAAGAGAACATTCTTTTTCCTACAAGCCTTGAGAAATTGACTGCAAACGACTGGGTTGAGATCCTGAAGGAGAGCGATAAGATAGGTTATGTCTTTGTGGAGAAACCCAAGGAAACCGGGGCTCTTATAAAGGATTTGAAAAGCGCTCTGCTCGAAGAACCAGTTTTTGAAGACAATGAAATTAGCCTTCCTACAGGGAAACTTCGGTTAAAAGAATTAATGTCTGTATTAAATACGCTGCCAGTGGATATTACGTTTGTGGATAAAGAAGATAAGGTCAGATATTTTTCCGATAGTAAAGAAAGAATTTTCTTGCGAACAAAATCCGTTATCGGGATAAAGGTACAAAATTGCCACCCGCCTCAAAGCTTGAAATCAGTGGAGAAAATATTAAATTCCTTTAAGGAGGGAAAGAGGGATATTGTTGAATTCTGGATCAATGCCGAGGGAAAATTTGTGCACATCAGATATTTTGCAGTGAGAGATGAGGCGGGATCTTATCTGGGAACTCTTGAAGTTAGCCAGGACTTAACAGAAATAAAAAAGCTCGAAGGAGAAAAGAGACTGGGTGCTGAAACATATTGATCTAAAGAAAAATGTTTATGAATTAACAGAAACTTATCCTGAGCTTATAGAAGTTTTAAAGGAGATGGGATTCTTAGGTGTGGCAAATCCAATAGCAAGGGCAACTCTGGGTAAAGTAACAACAATACCTCAGGGCTGCAAGAAACAAGGAAAAGGTTTGAATGAAGTCATGAAAAAGTTGAAAGAATTGGGATTTAAGGTAAAATCATAAAAAGAGGAGTTAATAAATGATAAAAGTAAAAATCCAAGACGCTTTAAGCAAATCTCCTTTTAGATTCCATAGCGTCATGATCTAATTTATGCTCATAACTTCGATAATTTTTCAGCGAAAATCTTTCCTTTTATAGTCCGGGAAAAATAATAATATAACAAGAGGCCGATGATTATCCCGATTGCATCTGCGAATACATCGAAGAATTCAACGGAACGGCGAGGGATAAAATATTGATGGAATTCATCCAAGCTTCCGAGAAGAATTCCGCTGCAAAAAGTTAACACGGACTTTACCATGAGAGAAGATTTAAAACTCATGAAATAGCCAAAGGACAGGAGAAGGCCCAGAAGGGCAAATTCAACAAGATGAATTACTTTATCGAAGAAGAGAATATCAATTTTGATATCATAGCTCCTTGAAGATAAATAGAATATAAAGGCGTAATATAAGACAGCGGGAGTAAAAAAGAGAATTTTTTTCATCTAACTCCAGAAAACATGGTTGAGAAGCGAAATTTTCCTTA
>CAYUXD010000147.1:5260-6265 GCA_964448655.1 uncultured Eubacteriales bacterium | reverse complement strand
TTTTTCTAATTTTTATCACTGTCTCAAGAAGATCATCTGTCCCTTCTAGACTCAGATAAGATGATTGAATCGGAATCAGAATATGAGTAGCTGCAACCAGGGCATTAAGCGTTATTAATCCAAGCGTGGGTGGTGTGTCTATTATAATAAATTCATATCTCTTTTTTATAGGCTCTATAACGTCCCTTAATCTGAAATGTCCATCAATCTCCCCTAACAAAACTGGCTCCAGCTTTGCCATCGCAATTTTTGAAATTGCTATTTCAAGCCCTGGCACTGAGGTGGTTACTATAACGTCTCTTATTTTCACATCTGAATTTACCAAAACATCATAAATAGATTTATCAAATTGAGAAGGATTATTTACAATAGAAACCGTGCTGTGGGCTTGGGGATCAATATCCACCAAAAGTGTATTTTTTCCTATTAAAGCAAGAGCAGAAGAAAGGTTAAAGGCTGTAGTTGTCTTCCCTACTCCTCCTTTTTGATTAGCAATGGCAAGTATCAAATGCTGTCTCCGTCTAAAAGACCTGAGTGTAAAATATAAAAATTTTAATCATATTGCAAGAAGAAAATAAAATTATTTGATAACAATGTCGGCATGCCGACCATGGCTTGTAAGTTGTTGAATATAAAAGAGATAGCGGAATTATCAATTATCTTTGCACCATATACTGTAAAAAAAGCTTTTAAGCTTGTCTGTTAAAGCCGACAAAAATTATATATGATGTGATGACCATTATTTATATATACCAATTAAATCATTAATGTCAAAAACCAAATAAAAAAATAAATTTATTTGAGGTTAGATTTTTTTATATTTATGTTGATTCTGAAAAAAAATTATGAAGAATATTAAATTAGTGCAACATAAATAAAAATAAATCTGAATATATAAGTTTAAATAATGATTGTAAGAATATTTCATCAATGAATAACCAAAAAAATCAAAGTAAATCTAAATTTTTAAGAAAGCTGAATTTGCTCGATGCAACTTTTTTGGTT
>CAYUXD010000147.1:0-5250 GCA_964448655.1 uncultured Eubacteriales bacterium | reverse complement strand
GCAGTTATAGGCTCTGGGATATTCATGACCCCTGGTTTTATTGCTGAATATATACCTTCACCAGGGCTGATTCTAATTGTCTGGCTCGCAGGAGGCTTAATAACGATAAGCGGGGCGCTCTCTTTTGCTGAATTAGGAGCAATGTTCCCCAGCGCTGGAGGACAATATATATATATTCGGGAAGCTTATGGTTCATGGGCGGGATTCTTTTTTGGATGGGGATTTTTTTGGTTCATCATGTGCGGAGGCATAGCCACTTTGGGCGTAGCTTTTGCTGAATTTGTTGGATATTTCATACCCCCTCTTTCAACTCAATCCTATATTTTTCAGTTAAACGTATTTGGCTTCTCTTATTCACTCTCTGCTGGCCAGCTCGTGGCAGTGGGCTCTATATTAATACTTTCAGGAGTAAACTATTTTGGCATAAAAACTGGAATCACAGTCCAGAATATATTTACTTTTTTAAGGATTGGTTCTGTTGCTGCATTCGTTATCTTAGGATTAACTCTTGGAAAAAAATCTGGGCTTACCAGTTTTGATCAAATTTTTTCAGTAGAAACAGACCTCAGCTTTGGCACATTAATAAAGCTATTTGGACTTGCTCTTATTGCTGTTTTATGGACCTATGATGGCTGGTATTCAGTAAACTGCACCGCAGAGGAGATAAAAAAGCCTGAGAGAAATATTCCTTTAGGCTTGATCCTGGGGACTCTCAGCATAACTCTTATCTACCTCCTGATGAACCTTGTGTATATCATGGCTCTTCCTATAGATAAAATGAAGGGAGTTACCAGGATAGGAGAATTAGCTTCAAGCCAGCTCTTTGGACCTACGGCCACTCATTTCTTCTCAGCTGCAATCATGATCTCTATTTTCGGATGCTTAAGTGCAACAATCCTTTATGGACCAAGGGTCTATTATGCCATGGCCAAAGATAGATCATTCTTTAAAAGCATGGCTTACCTTCATCCTCGATACCGTGTCCCCTCCAAGGCTCTAGTTGGCCAGGCGATATGGTCTTCCCTACTCTGTCTGTCCGGGACATACAAAGATCTTTTTGAATATGTCGTATTTGCGCTGGTCATCTTTTTTGCCCTTACAGGTTTTGCTGTTATAATCCTGCGCTTTAAACAGCCCGAGAGAAAAAGACCGTATAAAACCTGGGGCTATCCCGTTATTCCTCTCCTTTTTGTGCTTATCAACCTGGCAGTTTTTTTTAACACTGTAATAGACCAGCCTTTGAAATCAACGATCGGTTTAATCATGCTGGGCATAGGCATCCCGGCCTTTCTTTATTGGAAAAAGAAGGCAAGAAAGGATATTATGTAATACCAATCTAGGCTAAAGGAGAAGTTGAATGACAAGATCAATTCTCGACCTCGTTAAAGAAAGAGTGGTTCTTCTTGACGGAGGAATGGGAACAGAACTCATACGGCATGGCTTCCCCCAAGGAGAATGCCCTGAGTCCTGGAATGTGGAAAAGCCAGAAATAGTAAAAAAAATCCACCTGGGCTATTACGAGGCAGGTTCCGATGCAGTCTTAACCAACAGCTTTGGAGGAAACAAAATAAAACTTGCCTCTCATGGATTAGAAAATAAATGCCGTGAATTGAATCATGCAGCAGCCCAGCTTGCTAACGCAGTAAAGCCTGAGGGAAAATTTGTAGCAGGCAGTATGGGCCCCACAGGAAAATTCCTAAAACCTCATGGAGAATACACGGAAGAACAATTTGAAGAAGCTTACGCCGTCCAGGCCAAAGCCTTAACAGACGGCGGCGTTGATTTTCTGTTGATTGAAACTCAGTACGATCTAAAAGAGGCTCTTTGCGCCCTGAAAGGAGCAAGAAAATCTTCCACTCTTCCCGTATTTGTAACGATGACTTTCAATCGTAATCCCAGAGGCTATTTCACTATCATGGGAAACAGCATCGCGCAATGCGTAAAGGAGTTGGAAGCCCAGGAAGTACCTGCCATAGGAACAAACTGTACACTGAACAGCGCTGACATGGTCGATCTCGTAAAAATCATGAGAGACGCCACTCCCCTACCTCTCATTGCTCAAGCCAATGCGGGACAGCCCTCACTCTCCTCTGATGGAAAGGTGACATATTCACAGGGCCTTGAAGATTACGTTAAGTATATCCCCCAGATGATAAAAAATGGAGCCAATATCATCGGCGGCTGCTGCGGAACAAATCCGGACTATATCAAACGTATGTCAGAAATTATAAAACCGACTTTGTAGGGGCTTGATTTATCAAGCCCGCACTTTTAATTATGTGTAGGGGTTTGATTCATCAAACCCACCTTTTTGATCGTCTATAAAGATATAATTTATTTATTGAGGTTTAATTCATCAAACCTAAATTAAGATTAATCAGAAAGCATGCTGCTTTCAATCACAAAACCGACTTCATTTTTTGGGGAGGCGTAAGACTTTTCCTGCGTTTTCAAGGATAGCGTTTGAAAAACCATGAGCTTTCTTGATTTTCACATCTCTGTCCAGAGGGTTTCTTGCCTTAATTATTTGAATATATTCTCCCGATTTCTTTGTGTTTGACCACAAGGTTTTTCTACGATATAGGTTGTAAGGAATGTCAGCGGGCGGGAATTGTGGCAAATGGCGAAGGATTTGGAGCAAAGCCAAAAAGGAAATCCCTATATTTCCATAATGCTCTATGGCTTTGCCTTTCCAGCCTTTTGGCTCACAGATCTTGCCAGGCATGTAGAAGGCTTTGGCATATATGTCCCCCTAGAATAATCTGCCCACTGAAAGCAATATGATCTTTTCGTATTCCTGCTTATTTCTCTCCAGATCCCAAGCCTGATAATACGCAAAAGCCAAGGGGTCAAAAAATAACGCACGGGCATTAAATTGGTCATTCTGAAAAGGTAACAACGCTATTGCTTCCTTAAAATATTCAATGGCCTTGGAATAATTATCATTTTTGAGTTCTGGGAGTTCACATCCGACTCATATGGAGTGTTTCGCCCGGTAACTCAACCCGGGAGAGAAGGTGGGATCCGATAAACAGGTTTGTGCGTTTAGAATCTCGCGGTGTGTTTTAAATCACTTTCAGCTGGAAGCCTTAATCCAAATGCCTATTCCATTCTTAAACTCAATTTGAGTCCCGAAAGGTGCAGAAAGCTCCGCCAGATGTTTAATAATCTTGTTGGCTTTGGCCTCATCAGCCAGAAACGGGCTGCCCCGCTGGGAGCGAGGTTCTTTCTGACCAAGATCAAGCGGATAAAGCTTTAAGTCAATCAATTTCCCATCTTTAAAAGTAGGCACAGCAATTATGCTCTCATACCAGATTGGGCTCGATGGGAAGCCAATAGTCCCTCCTTGATAACGTTTATCATACAAATCAGCCGCCAAAGCAGTATCTGACAAATGCAACTTATCATAAAAATCTGCTGGGATGGGATCAATCGTTTCCTGCTGGAAAATAAAATTGCCCAAACTGTAAAAAATTGGCTTACCTTTGTAAATTTCAATTCCCCGAAGCTGGTGGGGGCCGGTAACTACAAAAGCACTGGCGCCGGCATCAATACATTGTTTAGCTAAGACTTTCAACCAGTCAGGAGGTCTGACATGCTTATTTCCTGGCTGATGGGAATGGGAAGCCACAATAACATAATCTGCAAGCCTCGAGGCATTGGCAACCTGGCGCAGTATTCTCTCCTGGTCTTCACTGTAAGGAGTTTCCACCACCTCATACTCCTTACCTGGCACCACGATTATCCTTGAGGCCGGAGATTCAACAGTAAAGATAGTAAGAGAAGAAGAAGACTCAGAAGCAGGTTTGCCGCCGAGTTTAGGTGCCAGTTGAGCAAGCAGTTTATATATTTCTGAATCAACCTGAAAAACTCTTTTCAATCGCAAGGCATTAAGACCAGGCCGACCAACCATGTCTTGACGACAGGCACCAGCACGGGACATACGGGTGAAGCTGGAGGCGAAACTAATCAAAGCAACTCGCTCCTTAATGGTACTTAAATAACCAGGCCTGCTGGCCTGGCCGAGATTCATCCCACTCCCAGCATGAACTATGCCCAATCTATCCAAAAGAGCATTGGTAACTTTCATTCCTTCTACTCCATAATCAGTGGTATGATTGTTTGCCCTACTCATCAGATCAAACCCCATCTCTTTAAGATCAAAGCCACACTCAGGAAGCCCCACTTCCCAATTGCCTCCATTTTCGACTTCTGGCCAGCCTTTAAAATCAGAGAAGCAAATCAAAGAAAGCTCTAGATTTAAAAAGGCTGCATCAGCATTTCTGATAATAGAGACCATCCTTTGAAATTGAGGATAAAGGGGATTATCAAATTGGGAAATTCTGTGAGTGATGATAGCATCACCTACCAAAGCCAATGTTATCTCTTGGTGAGGGCCAGGCCTAACGGTAGCGGTTTGGGCGATGAGGTTAATGCTAAGCAGAAAAATAATTAATGATGAAAATGTAATAAATGAAAGTAATTTTTTTAATAATATTTTACTCATTTACAAACCTCCTCTTCAATTTGAATATTAGGTATTATTAGGCCTCTAACTCTACTCGGTTAATGTCATTCTATCAGCTTCATATCTCATAACATTATTTATTAAAGCAACGCTTTTAGGTATAATAAATTCCTTTTCGCGAGCGATGTCTGATTGTGAGTACTTACCTAGATTCCCCATCGAACCATCGTAAGGAATTGTAAATCGTGGCTCAAAAAGATGTCAAGCACGGCTTGAGAGCGCGGGATGTGTCCCTGAAGCCGTTCGAGATGAGCCAGTCTATAGTGAATCGGGCCGAAAGAGGTGATAAACTTTCGTGCCCGGGGCTGCCTGCCATGCTTGTAAAATCTATCAGGATAGCGTTTGAAAAACCATGAGCTTGTTTGATTTTAACATCTCTGTCTAGAGCGTTTTTTGCCTTAATTATTTGAATATATTCTTCCGGTTTCTTTGTTATCTCCTTAAAGACTATAAATCATACTTTCGAGCTTAAAAAGTGGTTCCAAAGGTGAAACGAAAGGCAAACTTTGAATCCCCGGCAACTATTTTGCGGTTATTGCAGGCGAAAATGAGTCTTAGAGGAACGGGCAAGCCAGAAAAATAAATCCTCATTTCCAGACCAGCTGAAGAATACATATCGCTCAAGCTAATTTTTTGATCAGAAGAATAGGCATTGCCTGCATCATAAAATAAAACAGCGTACAAAGGCCCTCCGACAGGCATAACATACTCAGCATTGAAGA
>CAYUXD010000146.1:823-6294 GCA_964448655.1 uncultured Eubacteriales bacterium | reverse complement strand
TTCTTTGAGTCATTCGTTGAAAGATCCGGACTGATTATCTCCCAACTATGCCCGCCATTGGTCGTCTTAAATAAATAATTTCCTCCTGTATAAACAGTTTTCGGATCGTGAGGGGAGATGTAAATCGGTGAATTCCAGTTGAAACGATAAGGAGGTTCTTTGATAGAAGCCTGGGGTCTGACAGTTTTGCCTATCTTAATCCTCATATCAAAACGCGACAATCCATTCATTTGATAGTTTCTGTAAATGATATTGGGATCAGTGGGATCTACTTGAGCGTAGAATCCGTCTCCTCCACCTATCGTATACCAATCAGCGTTTGTAATCCCCGCAGTGTCAAGGCTGGCACTCGGTCCTCCCCAACTGCCGTTGTCCTGCAAGCCGCAGTAGACATAATATGGTTTTCTCATATCAAACCCAATCTGATAAACTTCAGCCAGCGCCATGTGCTGGATAGGATGCCAGTTTTTCCCACCGTCGTAAGTAATATCTATACCGCCATCATTTCCATCAATGAGGTGAAGAGGATTGGATGGATCTATCCAGAGAGCATGATGGTCAGGATGGGTTCCTCCAGAAATTGGGTTAAATTTCTTGCCCATGTCCTTTGACACAAAGGATCCTCCAGAGAAAACATAAATGACCTTATCATCGCTGGGATCAATGCGAATCTGGCTGTAGTAAAAAGGTCTGAAATTTACACGCTCATAGGTTTCGTTGTCGCAAGTCCTTTTCCAGCTTTTCCCCTTATCTTCTGAACGCCAGATTCCGCCATCCTCTTGCTCGATAAGGGCATAAACGACATTAGGATTGCTCCGGGAAACATCGATTCCTATTCTTCCCATCACTCCTTCAGGCAAATCCTCTGTAAGTTTCGTCCAGGTTTCTCCACCATCAGTTGTCTTATAAAGTCCGCTCCCTGGACCTCCGCTTGAAAAATAATAGGGAAGCCGACGGTGTTCGTAGGCTGCTGCATATAGAGTCAGGCTGTCAGAAGGATCGATGGCCAAATCTGCAAAGCCAGTATCTTCATTTATGTACAAAATTTTCTTCCATGTTTTTCCACCATCGATAGTTTTGTAGATACCCCGCCACTTATTCGGACCCCAGAGATGCCCCATCGCTGCCACGTAGACAATATTCGGGTCTCCAGGATTAACGATTATTCGGCTAATATGGCGCGAATTTTTAAGGCCCATATTCTTCCACTTTTTTCCTCCATCGATGGATTTATAAACGCCATCCCCTATGGTGACACTGTTTCTGCATGTTGCTTCTCCTGTGCCTACCCAGATAATGTCTGGATGAGATTGAGCGATAGCAATATCCCCTACAGAGACTGTGTCTTCTTTATAAAAAACAGGCTCCCAGGTGATGCCGTTATTCACTGATTTCCAGACACCACTCGGACCTATGGCAGCGTAGATAATCCACGGCTCTTTTTCTGCGACATCAATATCCACTGTGCGACCTCCCATAACTGCAGGTCCGATGCATCTCCATTTGATTTTCTCATATAGCTTGCCGATTTTATCTGCGCTCTGTCCGTATGCGTTTAAAGAAAAGAAAATGAAAGAAAAAATAATTCCCAAGATGACTAATGAGCTGGTTTTCTTCATGACTGCTCCTTTTTCATTTAAGGAATTTCCTTGAGTTAAAAAAACACTTTTTAGGAAAAACATTTTATTTTATACAAAGTGGTTGCAAAAGAAAATAACTTTATGATTAAGGCCTTCCTTTTTTAGCGTTCTCGCTATTTTCCTAAACAAAAAGGCTTTTAACGCATATAATATATATGCAACCTTTTTGTATTTTTTGACGTATTAATTAACGAACCTGATGAATAATAATACTTTCTTAATTAACGATCTTGCACAAGGAACTATCATATGGGAAAAAAGCCTGCAATCATAGTTATTCTATTATTACCGTTATTTTTATTAGCTAAAAACCCTAATCCTCAAGAGCAAAAGACCGTTCAGGCCATTCGAGCTAACGGGCCGATAAGTATTGACGGTGTCTTAGAGGAAAGAGTCTGGCAGGAAGAAGGATGCAGTGACTTTGTCCAGTCAGACCCAACTGATGGCGCCCAGCCTACAGAAAAAACTGAAGTCTGGGTAGCGTATGATGAAAAATCTCTTTATGTGGCTGCTCGCCTTTATGATTCGGAGCCGGAATTGATTACATGCCAATTGGGACGCCGGGATGATTATGTCGATTCTGACTGGTTTATATTTGCTGTGGACCCTTATTATGACCGGCGCTCCGGCTATCAGTTTGCCGTAAATCCTGCAGGCTCCATCGTTGACTGGACTCTATACAATGATGAATGGAATGATACTACATGGGATGGTGTCTGGGAAGGGAAAGCTCTGATCGATGAGGAAGGTTGGACTGTTGAAATCAGAATTCCTTATAATCAACTGCGCTTTCCGAAGAAAGAGGAATATGTCTGGGGAGTTAATTTTCGTAGAGTTATCAAGCGCAAAAATGAGAAAGTCGGTTTTATCTGGGTTCCTAAAGAGGACAGCGGCTATGTCTCCCGTTTTGCCAAACTTGTGGGAATCCAGGGTATTCGTCCTGGCCGGCACATTGAGTTCCTTCCCTATTCTGTTGGCCAGGCTCAATATAGCCCTGAAGAATCAGGCAATCCTTTTGGGACAGGAGAGAAGTATTTAGGCAACGCAGGCTTCGACTTTAAGATAGGCCTAAAGAGCAATTTAACGCTGGATGCAACGGTTAACCCAGACTTCGGGCAGGTTGAGGTTGACCCGGCAGTGATCAACCTGAGTGATTTTGAGTCGTACTTTTCGGAAAAAAGACCGTTTTTCATCGAAGGCTCAACCATCTTCAACCAGTTTGGCTATGGAGGAGCGACAAGCAATGTCAATCTAAACTGGAGCCCACCTGACTTCTTCTACAGCCGGCGGATTGGCAGGGCTCCTCAAGGTTATGTCGAACAGGACGGCTATGTGAATTTTCCTGACAGGTCGACAATCCTGGGAGCTCTTAAACTCACCGGTAGAGTGGGGAAAGGCTGGAAAGTCGGGTTCGTCAATGCCCTGACAGCCAGGGAATATGCGGAGATTGATTCTGAAGGAGAGCGTTCTAAAGAAGAAGTGGAGCCTTTTTCTTATTATGGAGTGCTCCGGACTCTGAAAGAGTTTAATGAGGGAAAACAAGGAGTTGGGTTTATTGCCACTTCTGTTGTTCGAGATTTAAGTAATGAAAACTTTAAGGATATTTTAAACAAAAATGCTTTCTCTCTGGCATTCGATGGCTGGACATTTCTGGATAAAAACAAAACCTGGGTTACCGGCGGCTGGCTTGGTGGTACAAGGATCGAAGGAAGCCAATCAGCAATTCTGGAATTACAGCAATCATCTTTACATTATTACCAACGCCCGGATGCTACCCATGTTGAAGTGAACGAAGAGGCGACTTCTCTCAGCGGTTGGGGTGGACGATTCTATTTAAACAAACAAAAGGGGCAGTTTTTTTTTAACGCAGCTTGTGGTGCGCTGTCTCCAGGTTTTGACCCGAATGACGTAGGATTCCAATCCGGAAAATCTGACATAATAAATGCCCATCTTCTTTTCGGCTATCAATGGCCTCACCCGGGAAAAATTTTCCGCAACTGGCTCGTTCTTAGCGGTCCTTTTCGGAACTATGACTTCGGCGGCAATAAGACCTGGGAGGGATATATCCTCGATGTCGAGGGCCAATTCTTAAACTACTGGAGCTTTGTAACGATGTTGTGTTACAATCCCCCAACCATCAGCAACACTTTGACCAGAGGTGGACCTCTGGCCCTCATCCCTTCTGGTTACGAAGTTGACTTCAGCCTTAGCACCGACAGCCGGAAACCGATAGTAATTTCAACCTACGAATATTATTACTCCAGGCCCACTGATGGCTACAGCTCGAGCAGCGGCGTTTCTCTCCGCTGGAAACCAAGGACCAACATCAGTTTCTCTTTTGGCCCGGAATATTATGTTCGAAAATCGAGTATCCAATGGGTAACCAGAGTGGATGATCCCTTAATGACTGAAACGTTTGGAAATCGATACGTTTTTGCCGGATTTTTTCAGAGAATGCTCTCCAGTACTATCAGGTTGAACTGGACTTTCAATCCCAGGTTAAGCCTTCAGCTCTACCTCCAGCCTCTTCTGGCCGTGGGAGAGTACAACCAATTCAAAGAACTCGCCAAGCCAAAAAAGTATGAGTACAATATATTTGGTGAAGACGGATCCGCGATCTCTTATTCCGATTCCGATGAAGAATATACGGTTGACCCTGATGGGCCCGGACCGGCACCGGATTTTTCTTTCTCTAATCCAGATTTTAACTTCAAATCTCTCCGCGGGACCATAGTTCTACGTTGGGAGTATTTGCCTGGGTCTATACTCTATCTTGTCTGGACACAGAATCGCGCTGATTATGCCCATCCCGGAGATTTTAATTTCAGACGTGATCTGGGAGACCTGTTCACAGCCCCTGGAGATAATATCTTCTTAATAAAAATCTCTTACCGCTGGAACATATAAAAAGGGGACAGGCTACTTTTTACTCCAGGTTACTTTTTTTTGAAAAGCGTAAAATAAGGCTGCCCCCTTTTCTATTCCAGAATGAGAAAGAAAAAGTAGCCTGTCCCCTTTTATTTGCCTCCAGGAATATATAAAAAAGAAAAAGTAGCCTGCCCCTTTTTATTTACCTCCGATTTGCATCAGCTTAATGCGGAATGTAGGAGCTGCGAAACTTCGAGTTAAGTCAAGGTCATCTCCAACCATGTCGATATTATTAAGCATCTCAAATGCTGGTCCAGCTATGGTCAAACCTCTCACCGGAAAGGCTATCTTCCCGTTTTCTACCCAAAAACCAGAAGCTCCTCCGCTGAAACTCCCGCTGACCGGGTTTATACCGTAACCGGTGACACCTTTAAGCAATAGCCCCTTTTCTGTTTCCATGATAATTTCATCACGTGTACTCTTTCCTGCTTTCATATAAAAATTATGAGCGCCTATCCCCGGAAGATTTGTAAAATCTCTCCTTGAGGCATTCCCAGTACTTTTGACACCTGCCCTTTTAGCAACGATGGTGTTATACATAAAACCCTTAAGGACGCCTTTATCAACAATTATCCTTTTTTGAGTAGGGACTCCTTCTCCATCAAAGGGCTTGCTTTCTAATCCTTTGGGCCTGGTGCCATCATCGATGATCGTCACCAGCTCTGAGGCAATTTTCTGGTTCATTTTTTTGGCAAGAAAGCTTCTTCCTTGAAGAACATGTTCACCGTTTACGGCAGATAAGATGCCTCCTAAAATCGCCCTTGCCGCGTCAGGGTCAAAAATGACCGGAGCTTTTTGTGTCTTGACCATTTGAGGATCAAGCATTTCATACGCTTCTTTTGCTGCTTTGGCTGCGATTTCTTCAGGTGATTTTAAATCAGCAAAAAAGCGCCTCGAACAGTA
>CAYUXD010000146.1:0-813 GCA_964448655.1 uncultured Eubacteriales bacterium | reverse complement strand
TTCGCCTCCTGAAGATTTCTGCTCTTCTTTCTCCGCCACGACAAAAACACCACAAGAACAAACCGAAATTTTTGAGCTCTTACTCAACCCGTTCGAGTTTGCCAGGAAAATTTCTTCTTCTCCTTCTGAATAGCTGGCACCACTACTCTTGGTAATTCGGGTATCTTTCATAGCTAACTTCTCTAATTTCTTCGCCATCTCTATTTTCTTTTCCATAGTGATTTGACTTATCTGGGGATCATAGAGCTCTCCAACTTCTGTTATCCCTTTATCATCAGGAAGCACATTATTCTCATCAGGAGTTGTGTTCTTAGCAAACCTGACTGCACTTTCTACGGAAGCCTCCAGGGCTTTATCTGAAAAATCATTGCAGCTTGAAAAGGCCATCCTTTTTTGGACAAAGACTCTAAAACCGACGCCGTGAGAACCTGCCTCCTGGACCGTTTCTACTTCCCCGTTGCGTACTCGGATGTTGAGGTTGCGTCCTGATTCTATGTAAACCTCGGCTTCATCGGCGCCTCCCTTTAAGCATTTCTTAACAAGTTGTTCTGACAATCCTTTATAGTCCATGATTATCTCCTTTCTCTCGATTTATTCATCTTCTTGTTCTGCTTCCGCCCACGTTTATACCGCGAATCCTCACAGTGGGCTGCCCAACTGATACTTCAGCATCCTGTCCCTTGCCGCAAATTCCTGGACCAAAAGCAAGATTATCCCCGACCGCATCTATGTTTGAAATGATGTCCTGACAGCTTCCGATAAGAGTTGCTCCTTTGACAGGAGTCGTCTTCTTTCCGTCTTCGATCAAGTAAG
>CAYUXD010000145.1:0-6304 GCA_964448655.1 uncultured Eubacteriales bacterium | reverse complement strand
GATAGCCCAGCATGACTTCGCTATCAACAAGGTTTTTTGCACAGCCAAAACTTATAAGAGCTACTTTTTCCATGAGGAATAAATTGTAATTCGTAAACCGCAAATAGTAAACAGTTGAGGAGCAAAAATCCCTGTTTCACAGACAAACGGTTCAGGGATAGATTCTGTAGAGAAGGCGGGGAAAAGGGATGGTTTCTCTGATATGTTTTATTTTACAGATCCAGGCGAGCATTCTTTCTATGCCTAACCCGAATCCAGAGTGGGGGACAGACCCGTATTTTCTTAAATCCAGGTACCACTCGTAATCTTCCCGAGGCAGCTTGAATTCTTTTATTTTCCTCTCAAGAAGATCAAGGTCATGAATGCGCTGTCCTCCTCCGATGATCTCTCCGTAGCCTTCTGAAGCCATCATATCCACTCCCAAAACTAATTCAGGTCGCTTTGGGTCAGGCTGCATGTAAAAGGCTTTTATTTTAGCGGGAAAGTGGGTCACGCATACAGGCAGGTCGAAGATCTCAGAGATGAAAGTCTCCTCCGGGGCACCAAAATCATCACCCCATTCCATTTTAGAGCCCTTTTTCTTGAGCATCTTTTGAGCTTCATCATAGGTTAAACGAGGGAATGGTTTTTTTATCCGTTCAAGAGGTTTTGTATCCCTTTCCAGAACTTCAAGCTCTTTCTTATTTTGCTCCAAAATGCGTTCTATTAAGTAAACAACAAGATCCTCTCCCAGTTCAGTTATATCCTCCAAAGTGGCAAAAGCCACTTCAGGCTCGACCATCCAGAATTCAATCAAATGTTTTCTTGTTTTTGACTTTTCTGCCCTGAAAGTAGGACCAAAACAATAGACCTTGCCAAATGCCATGGCCGTGGCTTCGTTATAAAGCTGGCCGCTCTGACTAAGGAAAGCTTTTTGGTCAAAATAATCCGTTTCAAAAAGGGTGGTAGTACCTTCGCAAGCACTGGGAGTCAAAATCGGTGTGTCCATGAGGCGGAAGCCCCTACCATCAAAAAAATCGCGTATGGCTTTGATGAGTTCTGTTCTTATTTGAAGAACAGCATGCTGTTTTTGTGAACGGAGCCAGAGGTGACGATGTTCCATAAGGAAAGGAGTACTGTGAGCCTTGGGAGTTATAGGATACTTATCAGCGATCTGGAGAATTTCTACGTCCTTGATGTTTAACTCGAAACCGCCAGGAGCTCTTTTATCCTCTCTGACCTGGCCCCTTACAATGAGAGATGATTCTTGAGTGAGGGTGTCGAACTTTTTGAAGAGGGGATCGTCCTTTTTAGGGCTAAAGATCGTTCCCTGGATAAGTCCTGTGCCGTCTCTTATGAGCAGGAAGCGGACTTTTCCACTTGAACGCTTGTTAAAAACCCAGCCTCTGATTTCGACTTCTTTATCTTTGAAGTTTGAAATATCTTCAATATAAGTCCACTTCATGTCTCAAGAATTATAAAAAATAGAAAAGTTAAGGTCAATTTATATTATTTATTGACAGGATGAGGGCTGTATGATAATTGCAGATTATTTGATGATATGAAGAGAAAAATTTTTATCAAGAGCTATAATTTCTTATGCTAAAGAACTGCATAGTCATCCGCATAAGATCACCTTTAAGATTAAATTGCGCCTTTAACTCTAGGAAGTGAAATGAGCAAGTCGATTGCCGTAAGCCAAGATCTAGAAAAGATCATAAAAGACATAGCAGGAGTTGCCCGGATTCTATGGGAGTCGGGTTGGGCGGAGAGTAGCGCCGGCAACATTTCTGTCAATGTCACAGAACACATTCCCGATGATATTAAAGAGTTGAATAAATTTCCTTCTGGAGAAATCGATAAAAGCTATCCCGAGCTATCCGGATTTTCCTTTTTTATTACCGGCGCTGGCGCAAGGATGCGCGACTTGGCAAAGGAACCTTCTGAGAATGCATGTATACTGCGCATAGCGGAGAAATCAAACAGGTATTATATTCTATGGGGGAAGAAGTCTGGCTTAGATTTTGAACCAACCTCAGAAATTCATTCCCATTTGAGCATCCACAGCTTTCTACTTGGAAAAAAAGCTCCCCAAAAGGTAATTATCCATGCTCATCCGGAAGAACTGAGTGCTCTGACGCATGTTAAAGAATATAAGCAAGAAAAAAAAATAAACCGCCTCCTCTGGTCAATGAATCCAGAGATAAAAATTATTATCCAAAAAGGTGTTGGCCTTGTTTCATACTGCGTTCCAGGCTCTGATGAGCTTGCTCAGGCCACAATAAAAGCCCTCGAGAAACATGATGTCGTTCTATGGGAGAAGCATGGATGTTTGGCCATCGGGAAGGACGTGCTTGGAACTGTTGATCAAATTGATATCCTAAACAAGGCAGCTCGAATATTTCTAACATGCAAAAGCGCTGGTTTTGCTCCAGAAGGATTATCCGATGCTCAGCTAGATGAGCTTGAGCGTCTATTTTGGTCTAAGAAGTAAAGGGCTGAACGCTCATTAATCATTAACCATAGAGTAGTTGAAGGGAAGCTCGTGAAAGGAGAAGTAACTTGAAAGCATATATAAAATTTAATACGTATAGATTAAAATATTTTATATAGATTATAATTGATTTTTTTGGGAAAAGGAGTGGATATGAAACCCATAAAATTGATTTTGATCGCGACCCTATTTTTCTCGATTTTTGCCGTTTTGATAGCTCAAAACCAATTAATAAGCATTGATATAGAAGAAGTGCTTACCATAGAGGGTTTGGGCGAAAGTTTGGTATATCAACGGGGGAGCGTGGCAACCGATTATGAAGGAGATATCTATATAACCGATTTAGAGGATTACTCGATAAAAAAATTCAATAATAAAGGAGAATTAATCGCGGTTGCCGGAAAAAAGGGGGACGATCCGGGAAAGTTCCAGGGTCCGAATATAATAAGATATTATAGGGGCAAAATATATGTATCAGAGGTTTACAGTCCTGGAATTCAGGTGTTCGATGATGATCTGAACTTTAAATTTAAAATCCCAATTCCGTTTACTGTGACTGATTTTAATGTTCTATATGAAGATCGCATTGCAGTTTCAACTTTAATAAGAGATAGATCTGAGACTGGTTTTATTTTTTGCATATATTTCTATGATTCCAAGGGAAACAGGGCAAAAAAAGAAGAAGGAGAAGAAGGGGAAGAAAAAAAAGAAGAAGATGACAAGATCGTATATTCCACTGACAAAGATTTTACGATGTTGAATACGGTTAGTTTTCAAGATTATAGAAAGAACTATTTTATGATAGCTTATGATTGGAAAGATAAGATTGATAGGTACTATAAAAGTGGAAGATTGGTATGGACAAGAAGTCTACTGAACAATAAAGACGCCCAAACAAGAAATGAAGAATACTCAAAGCGTTCTTTTGGCGTGTATCCAGTAGAGGTAGTTTATAAAGCAATTGCTTTAGACAGTCAGGGGAATCTGTTTATTTTAGGTGGTGATCTGTCAGAAAACATCAACCGGGATGTATATGTGTTGAGTAAAGATAACGAACTTATTACTACATTTACATTACCTGAAGCCTCCCGCACTATACACATTGACAGGAATAATTTTCTCTATTCCAGGTCTGAAGATGGGAAAAAGTTAATAAAATATGCCATTGAATATATTTATGAATAATTAAGTGCTATTAATAAAAAAATCACTGCAAAGTAAATCTTTTTTTCTCTTCTGCAGTTGCCGAGAACATTGATCTTGTTTCTTTCAGTTTATTTTCTATCGCACCGAATACCTTTTTTACATCCGTATCTGAATAATCATAATTTCTCCTGTTAGAACAATTTCCAAGGCTGTCTAAGGCCTCCAGTATCCGGTTGACTCTATTTTCTGCTATCCGGATGAATCGCTCGCGGTTCACTTTTTTTCTTCGTGCAGATAGGCTTTCTATTTTACTCATATTGCCTCCTTTTTATTCTTTGAGGTTCCCTGAAACTTTAATCTTGTTTCTTTTAATTTTTTTTCTATTTTTCCAAACATCTTTTTTATATCAGCATTTGAGTAATCGTAATTTCTTCGGTTGGAACAACTCCCGAGTTTTTCCAGAGCGTCCAATATCCGATTGACTCTCCTTTCTGCTATCCGTGTAAATCGCTCCCGACCTGTAATTTTTTTCCTGTATTGCTCATATATTTTATTCATGTTCACCTTTTTTTTAAGATATATATCAAGATTATAGCAAAATGTCAAGATATAATTTATATAAATATCACGATATAGATACATTATATATATAATATATTCATGATAAATAATTAAGAATGTAGATTATTAAAATTTTTAGTTCAATTTCATTCTGAGGAAAGCGGGATGCAGTTGTCCTGGTTTATTAAATAACCAGGGATAGATAATCAATTATCCCTAATAAAAATTAAAAATGATACTGCGATAGGAATTAAGTTTACAAAAAGCTGAGAAAACGAGGAGGACAACAAAAGGGCCAACAAAAGGGGACAGGCTGCTTTTTTGTTGGAAAAACAGCGAGCTGGGCCCATTAATGCTGAACCCATAAATCGCCATTGGGGGGATCATCCATTATTCCTTTATTCCTTCCTTGAAGATCAGGATCGGGTTTGATAAACTCGTAAGTGTTAACAGGGAAATGTCTTCAGAAAATGAGCAGAAAGTTTATGAGGTCCTGGATAAGCTTGGTATTGCTTATACCAGGCTGGAACATCCGCCTGTTTTTACAGTCGAACAGGCAGAAAAGCATTGGGGAAGCATAACTGGTGCCCATTGTAAGAATCTTTTTCTTCGTAACAAAAAGGGCAACCGCCATTACCTGGCCATTCTGGAAAGCTCGAAAAGTGCAGATCTCAAAGCACTGACAAAACAATTAGATGAGGACAGACTCAGTTTTTCCTCTTCAGAGCGCCTAATGCGCTACCTTGGACTCGAACCCGGTGCGGTTTCGCCCTTCGGATTGATTAATGACAGTCAAAAAGAAGTTCAGGTAGTCGTTGACCAGGATTTAAAAAATGCGGAACGCATAAATTTTCACCCCAACGTCAACACGGCAACAGTAGGGATTGATTTTACGGATTTTGCAAAGTTTCTGGCCTGGTGCGGGAATAGCGTCCGTTATCTACTGCTCTGAGAGTTTTTCTTCTTTTTCAGTTTTGGACATTAGCTGCTCGTTTTTTTAAAGTCTGTTTTTCTCCCCTGCTCAATTTTTCCATTATCCTGATACGCCACATCCAGATTATAAAAATAACCAAAACAGATAATATTCTTAACACGGAGGAAGTAGTAAAAAAATTGAATATTCCATGAAAGAAGGCTGCAAGCAAAATGCCCGTTACCGAAGCCTTAAATATAGATTTTTTGTGAATTCGGGCATTTCCGACTGTATAGCCCCAGATTGATGAAAAAATTGTGTGCGTTAACGGTGAAGCAATAGCACGTCCAAAAAGTTCAAAACCGCTCATATATACCAGATAACCCATGTTCTCGTAGCTTGCGAATCCAAGGGCAATTACGGATGCATAGACAATTCCATCTATTTTTTCATCAAAGCATTTAAACGTTGCTATGATGACTAAGAAAGGAATAAATTTAAAAAATTCTTCAACTATTCCGGTGACACCGATACTATAAAAAAGGAACTGGATTCTGTGGCTTCCCATCATGAAACTGGGATCATCCGGTAATCCTATAAGAGGAAGGATTGTATAAAATCTGGCGCAGGCAAAAGCAGTAAAAAGGCCAAAAATATAAGTCAAGCCTAAATAGATAATAGGTTCTGGTCGGAATCGGTCTTTATAGTAGAAATAGAAAATCCAGAAAATCGCTGGAGCAATAATGGCTGAGAAGAAAATCCAGAATGTCATTCAGATCCCATATAAAAATTCTATCATATAAATATTATGATTCCTAAAAAAGATGACTGCTTTTTTTCATCAATACGCGCAGATTCAAGCCATTTTTCCCGTTCGGTGATAGCTAGTTGTCTAGTTCACAAGCTGTCATGCCAAAAACAAACGTATTATGGATAGTCAAGGGAGGAGCAACTTTTTTTATTTCAGAAGATATAAAATTCGTAATAATTTCCCGCCTCTTAATATGCTGACTTCAAACTGATTATCATTTTTGAATCTATTGTAAAAGTCCAATAGCTTTTCCATATTATTCAGCTCAACGCCATTAATCTCTTTTATTATATCATTCTTAACAATTCCTATTTCTGATTTGATTTTATTTTGTTGAAATTAGTGTATTTTAAACGAGTTTACTTTTGTATTTAGGAGTTAGGGATTATTTCTTTTATTT
>CAYUXD010000144.1:0-6403 GCA_964448655.1 uncultured Eubacteriales bacterium | reverse complement strand
GAAGTCATTCGATGAAAATTATTAAGAACTTTTTTTTGTATTTTGTCTCAGCGCTTATCTTGACCACTGCCCTATTTTCTGTGGGAGATGTTGCTGCCCAGACTGAAGGTAAGAAATCCGGGAGGAATTTAATTGATGATAGTCTTTGGAATGCCATAATGAATGAGTATTCTGGTGAAAAAGCCGCTAAGCATATTTTGGAGCTGAGCAAATTCCACCGGATTTCAGGAGGTAGCCCTGGGTATCAGGCGGCTGTGAAATATGTGACTCAGGTAATGAAATCACTGGGTGCCTATGAGGTCGAGGTGGAAGAGCATCTTGCCGATGGTGATAGAACTTATCTTAAGTGGAGATCGATGTGCGGCTGGGATATAAAGGAAGCAGAGTTGTGGCTGGAAAACACCGGAGAGCTTTTAGCCCGGTTTTCTGATGTGCCGGTCAGTGTGTTTGTTTATAGCAACAAAGCTGATGTTGTAGCCGAGGCTGTTTATGTGGGTCAAGGGATGTCTGATAAGGATTATCAAAATCGTGATGTCCGTGGAAAAATTGTGTTAGCTACAGGAGATGGAAGCATTGTTCATGATGAAGCGGTTATAAAAAGAGGGGCTGCGGGTGTTGTTGTCGGTCCCAGTGGCAATGATCCTTACCGAAGCAATTACCCCCGCTTGGTTGCCCTTCACAGATTGAGAAGCAATAAGTCTCTGCGGGAAAAAACAAAATTTGGATTCTCACTCTCTTTTCTGCAATTCCAGAAAATCCTCCAGCTGCTGGAGAGAGGAGAAAAGGTCAGGTTAAGAGCTTTTGTCGATGCTCGTTTATTCGACGGGACAATGGAGACAGTTTCGGCTTTATTGAAGGGAAGCGCCTCCCCTCAAAAGGAGATAATTTTTACTGCCCATCTCGACCATTACAGCCCAGGAGCCAATGATAATGCCAGCGGCTCTGCCTCTCTTTTGGAGATAGCAAGAACTATAATAAGTTTGATAGACCGAGGAATCATAGAGAGGCCAAAACGATCCATAAGATTCTTGTGGTTTGGCGAAATGCACGGCTTTGCCGGATATTTGTCCAAGGATGAGGAAATAGGAGAAAGAGGGATAGCTGGTTTGAATTTGGATATGGTCGGTGAGGATCTCTATAAAACACGATCTATCATGACTCTGGTGAGAACTCCTTTTTCAAATCCAAGCTTCATCTCTGATCTTGTTGAACATATGGTCGAATATATAGATGGGATTCAAATTTTTACTTCAACTGGCAGCGATCAGCAATTCAATTATCGAATTTCGGATTACAAGGGCGGAAGCGATCATATGATGTTAAGTGATCCTACGGTGAATGTTCCGTGTGTCTGCCTCGGCCACGATAACGACATTTTTCATCATACCGATCTAGATGGCCTGGATAAGATAGATCCTACTGAATTAAAGAGGATCGGAGTTCTCTCCCTGGCCTCAGCGCTTCTTGTGGCTAATGCTGAAGAAATGGAAGCTGTTCGCTTGGCTGCAGAGGTTGCTACCCAGGGAGTCAGGAGATTATCCGAGAGGACAGGGATATTTATGCATGATCTTTATAACGTTAGCCAAAATCCACAGGAGTCATCGCAGATTTCAAAATTTTTTAAAGAGTTAAATATCTTCATTGATATTCACAGCCAAGTTGAAATCAAAGAGTTGGAGTCAGTTAAAGAGCTTTCAGATTCTGTGAGAGTCGAGGAGTTTACTAAAAAAATGGCAGATATCTTAAAGGCCTCAGCCGTTTCAGAGAAGAAGAAGCTAAATCAGTACTTCAATCTTCTGTGTGAAATGAAAAGTATTAAAACATTTCCTGTCGAGTTGTCGGCTGAAGAGAAAGAATTGGTAAGAATTGTTCCCAGACGGCTTTTTAGAGGCCCGATTTCTCAGTTTTATTTTGAAGACCTTATGGGCGAAGGAATGAACTGGTACAGAGAATACAGCCTAAAGGATAAAAATTGGGTAGATCGAAGAACAGAAATCATTAACTTTATTGACGGAAAGAGAAACCTTCTTGATATTTACTATGCAGTAAGTGCCGAGTTCGGCAGAAGTGACTTGAGCTTTTACAAGAAATTCATCGCAGATTTAAAGAAACATAATCTGGTTGAGTATTAAGCGCCAAAAGGTGAGTAATCAATAAATTCCTTAAAGTTCACCATGGCCTATTAAGGCCTTTGAAATAAATATCAAACGAAAGGACTAACCCTATGAAAGAATTAAAAATAACCCAGATAAAATCAACGCCTATTACCATTCTTTTTCATCTGCCTGTTAAATTATCTTTCGGCACTGTAGACAGACGCAGCTATGTTGTCCTCGAAGTCTATACAGATCAAGGAATCATAGGCATAGGTGAGGCAGCTCCTTTGCCCATTTATTCTGAAGAAAGTGTTGAAAGTGTTTATCATGCTATCGACCGCTATCTGGCACCAGCAATTATTGGTATGAATCCCTTTGATATAGAAAAAATATTGGCTCGTTTTAACCAGGTGATAAAGGGAAATCCGGTAGCTAAAACAGGGATAGAATACGCCTTGTGGGATATTATGGCCAGGGCGTCAGACGTGCCCCTTTATATGCTCCTTGGAGGATTGTACCGTAAAGAAGTCTCTCTTCCTATTCATTCGATTGGAATAGGAGAAACAAAGGATGTTGTTAAACAAGCAGAGGCTAAGGTAGATGCGGGAATGAGACTTGTGAAATTTAAAATTGGGTTGAATCCTCGTCAAGATATTGAGAATGTTAAATCCGTGAGAAAAGCAGTTGGAGACAATATAGGATTATATGTGGATGCAAACCAGGGATATACCTTTGATGTGGCAATCAAAACTCTTCGCCGCCTTGAGGATTATGACTTGTTGCGTATAGAGCAGCCAATTTCAAAATTCAATATTGGTGGTATGGCTGAAATATGCAGAGCTATAGATACCCCGATTATGGCAGATGAAGCGGTTTCCAGTATAAATGCAGTTTTTGCGTTGATCCAAAATAAAGCTGCCGATATTATTAATATAAAATCTGTTATGCACGGGCTATCTGCCTGCAAAAAGATAGCCTCACTCTGTGAAACAGCAGGAATTCCTTGTTATAGAGGAAGTA
This sequence comes from uncultured Eubacteriales bacterium, assembly GCA_964448655.1. Lineage (GTDB taxonomy): Bacteria > Acidobacteriota > Aminicenantia > Aminicenantales > Aminicenantaceae > SOIV01. Next base: position 3,287 of record CAYUXD010000144.1, on the reverse strand, counting down.
TGGCTTCCCTCGGAATCTGTGATGCCGCTGAAGTTCACCTTGTCGCCTCAACACCGAACATTATTTATCCAGAAAATCCTGGGGCGAATCGGCCTGAAGAACTGGTTGATACAGTCATCAAAGAGCGCTTAATCCCAGAGAAGGGCATGATAAAAGTTCCGGACACTCCAGGGCTTGGAGTGGAGTTGGACGAGAGGAAATTAGAAAAATATAAAATCGATATTTGAGGAGGAGCGATGAAGAGATATTTATCACCTTTTTTGAGCGATCATAAAAAGATAGGTCGAAGAGAATTTATTCAAGGCTCATTCTTCGCCAGCGCCGTTTTTTTTACGCAGGGGAAATCATTGTCTCTGAGTCATTCCTTGAAGGAAAAGCCCAGCTTTAAGCCAGGTAAGAGTAAAATCATGCTGAAAGTTTTGGGAACTGCCCAGGATGGGGGGTTTCCTCAAATGGCGTGTTATTGCGAGAACTGTCAGGCAGCCAGGAAGAATCCTGAGATTGCCAGAAAAGTGGTTTGTCTTGGCCTTTTAGACTTTACAACAGGAAAGTCATTCATGCTCGATGCGACTCCGGATGCGGCTCGCCAGGTAGAGATGATTCAGGCTGTTGATCCTTTATTCATGAGAGAAAGATCAGAAGCCAAACCAATAGACGGTCTGCTGCTCACTCACGCTGATGTGGGGCATTACACCGGTCTCGTTCAGTTCCGCCCCGAAGTAGCGCCTGTCCGAAATTTACCCGTTCATTGCACCAAGATTATGGGAAAATTCTTGTCTGATAATGAGCCGTGGGCGGCCATGGTCCGCCATCAGATCATTGAACTGAGGATGTTTGATTTTAATAAAAGGATTATCCTGGATGAAAATTTAGAGTTCGAAGCCATTAAGGTTCCTCATGACAAGTATTCCGACATGGCAGGGTATAAAATTTATGGTCCCCATAAAACGTTGTTATTTATCCCCGATATTGACCAATGGGAGGAGCGATTTTTGGATATAGTTGCATCTGTTGATTATGCTTTTGTGGATGGCACATTTTATTCTGAACGGCGTGGCTCGAAGAGACATCCTTTAATCATAGACAGCATGGAATTTTTTAAGGATATTGCAGGAAAGGCAAAGCCAGCTATCTACTTTATCCATCTCAATCACAGCAATCGAGTCTTAAGCAAGGATAAATCTATAAGGGAGACAATAGAAGCTAAGGGATTTCATGTGGCTGATGATGGACAGGAACTTTGGCTCTAAAATATTTAATCAGGGATTTTTTTTGTTAACTGAATATAGCTTATCGTAGAGCCAAAAACATCCTTTATGGCTAAAGAAATCAGATAATCATCCGGCATGAGGTGGAGTTCGGTTAGATGGGGAAAGTAGCTTTTTAGAGCCTTATCATAATCTTCATTTGGTATCTTTATGTCCTGGGTAAACTCCTCGGGATCAGACCATTTATTGCTTGAGTCCAGAAGAGCAACATATATATTCATCTTGCCCATATATTCATCGGCAAGTGGTATAAGGGCAATTTTATTTAGCGGAATAAGAACCTTTAAAGTCAGCTTCACCTTGCCCAAAAGCATATTTTCTAAAGGCAGTATTTGAACTTTGATATCCAGTGGATTTATATAATTTTGGAGGAATAATCGGGCTACAACATTTTCTTTGATCATCGCTTCTGGAGAGGATCGGATATATCCTTTACGGATCCTCAGATTGCATTTTTCATTGACCCCGATCAGTTTAACATCGATAGAGTGATACTTGCTGTCAGCCTCATGATGAGATTCATAGCCAAGCGAATAAAAATAGCTGAGATCGTCCTCAATTGTTTTGAGTCCTGGCTCGATGTTGTTGGTGCTGAGGATGGCACTTCCCCCTGTTTCATCGGCAAGCAACTCCAGAGCCGCGTTTTTATCTCTTGGGCCCGATTCTATATTGCTTAGGCTCCTGGCCCAAATATTCTGGGCTCCATCTTTATCTGCAGAAGAGAATTGCGATTCGAATCTTTCGGCATTTATGGGGTAAATGGAGATTTCTTTGGCATTACATCGGGCCGTTAATTCTTTAAAAAGGTCTGTGGCATCATAGTTCATTGCCTCGGCCCGTGCATCCCCAAAAGGATAGCATTCATCAAGGGCTGAGAAGATTTTCTCTCCAGGGTTAAGGGGCAAATCGTCGCAGATGTAGATTAGCCTTTTTGTGCCATCCATTCCGCTCAAATAATTCAGCAAAGCATCTAAGGATTTTATGGTGTAGCTAAGGTTATTCATCTCATCCTCAACAAAACCTCGGGCGTAGGACATAGATTGGCTGTATTGCTCAAATTGATCTGTCCTTCCACTATCTCTCATTATTCTGTTTAGCTCTTCTTGCAAATCCCCCCTAGCTTGGAGCCGGGAGAGGCTGTCTCCGGTTCTATTTTTAATGCTATTCACGGCTTGAAGGATAGCATAAGGGCTTGATGTAAAATCCTGCAGAATTTCAAGCCTGCGGTCGAGAAAAATAACCATCCCCTGCCCTGCTTTGTCTTTTCCAATATTGGCCCGGATGAAGGGAGCGAGCTTTTTTACAATCCAACTTCTGTTCATGGGATGTAGGTGCCAATTATCGAAGAAAAAGATAATTCTATTTTTTACTGGCGCCGGTTTTTCTGGTAAGGGCTGAGACTCTTGTTTTATTTTTGCCTTATCTTCCTCTCTACCCGAAGTGAATACCCCGGTTCCTCTAACTTCATAAAAATTTGTCAGCTTCTGAACGGCTCCATCCTCAAAGATTTCGAAGTTCTCTGGTTTAAGGCCCAGAACTCGATTTCCTTTTTTATCTGTAATTATTACTTCCACATTCGTCACTTCAACTTTGACTTCGTAGGCGGGTTGGACGATTTTTTGCTTTTCATTTTCCTGGAAGCTGGGATTCAAATTATAGGCTGGCAGTAAGTAGGCCCAGAGAGAAACCGTAAGGATAACTGTTAAAATAGATAAAATATTTTTTTTCAAAATCATTGGATATGGTCAGATAAAATTATTCAACCTGCGAGTTAGAATTTTCGACTCCGACGAATTAGAGAGAGGTTAGCTGCAGTGGTTTGGGCTCCTGGATGAGATAAGTGTCAGTTTGCAATAAATTCAAATCATCTTGAAAAGTCATGAGAACCTTGAGATAGAAGACCATGTTTTTCTCAAATTGTCTGTTAAGGTTATCGTTTAAATGGGTGGACCAATAAGGCTCCAACCCTAAATCAAAGTATATCATAGTTTCATTGGCGCCCTCAACTTTCGCCAGGCG
>CAYUXD010000143.1:0-6452 GCA_964448655.1 uncultured Eubacteriales bacterium | reverse complement strand
AAAGATCAAAAATTATTTGTGCTCTTCTTTTTATCGGTTTTTCTTGTTTTTCCTTTTTTAGGGAATAAAGTTAAATCTGAGATTCAATCATATAAAATTACTCCTGGAGCAGACGATGTATTTTCTTCCTCAGAGTCCTCAATATCCGGGGAAGAAAAGATATCTGAGTCCTGGATGGGAGTCTATATTGGCGGCATAAAGGTTGGATATAGCCATAATGAAGAATTTTCCTTAATGAAAGACGGGAAAAAAATAAAAAAAGGCTTCAGTGAGTCATGGATGAAAGTTGCTCGCTTGGGTGGTAACCCTGTTGAAATAGCTACTGCGCAGGAATCAATATACGATGAACATGGAAGACCGTTAGAATGCATTTTAAGGATAAAAATGTCAGAGAGTGAGACTGTAATGAAAGCTGAGGTAAGTCCGGATAAAATTTTATTCAAATCAGGGGATAAAATCATAAAAGAGTTGCCTTATGAACAGGAGTTTTACCTTGAAGTCCCTGTAGAAGAGATCATTGAAGAGGAGGGCTTGAAGCCCGGAGAGAAATACAATTTTAAAATATTAGACTTTACTTCCTATTCTCTCGTGGATTTTAGCTTTGAGGTAATCGGCAAGGAAGAAGTTCTAATTTTAGGGAAAAAGATGAAACTGTGGCATGCAAAGGGAGAAACCACCTATGTTATTCCTCTCTCTATTGATGAATGGATTGACGAGAGTGGGGACTCCTGGAAGAGTATAAACAAAACAAGCTTCACAACCTTAACATCCATCCGCATGCCTAAAGAGAAAGCCCTTGAGGTTTCAGAAGAGACCTTCGATATTGCTTTTTCGACCATAATAAAACCAAATGTCACCTTCGCCAATCCTCAAAAAATTCAAAGAGTAACCTTTAAACTCAGCGGCATATCTGCGGATAAAATTAAGAATTTTCCTTTTGATGATGGAAGTCAAAAGATAATGGAGGTAGGAAAAGATTATGTCGTAGTCCAGACTTCTTCCCAGATATTCAAAGAAGAGGAGGCCATTCCTTTCCCGGTTAAAGATAAAGAATTCCGCAGATTCTTAAAGTCCACCGTATACTGCCAAGCTGGAGATCCAGAAATTAAAGAAGCAGCTAAAGAGATTGTCGGTCAAGAGAGAAATTCATGGAGGGCTTCGAAGAAGATAGCCGAATGGGTTGAGAAGGAGATGACTCCCAATTATGATGTGGGCTTTGCTACAGCCAAAGAAATTTTAAAAAATCGAGAGGGGGATTGCTCAGAGCACACTGTTCTGACAGTTGCCCTCTGCCGAGCTGTAGGAATTCCAGCAAGAGCAGCTGTGGGAATAATGTACGGTCGCGGCCTATTTGCTTATCATATGTGGCCTGAAGTCTATGTGGGTCGATGGATCAGTCTGGATTCCAAATGGCTGGCCGTGGATAAAAAAAGCGGCGAATATTACACTGATGCCACTCACCTAAAATTTGGCCGAAGCCTTCTTGATGAAAATATTTTCAAGGAAATGGCCCAGGCTATCTCTGAAATTATAGGTCAGCTCAAATTAGAAATAATAGATTATTATCAAGATAAATAAAATTATCCTATCCTCTTCCTTAGATCAAAACGTAAAATTTTCTTACAATTCTGTAAGTTTTCTTTTGTAGATGAATTTTAGATTGAGAGAGAAAGACAGACTTTTTTTGAATAAATTCGCAGAGCTGTATTCCGGATTATGAAGGCCAATGCGAAAAGAATATCAGGAGTAAACTGTCTGATCAAGAAGCATGAAATAATTTATCCTTATTGATATTATCTGCAAGTCTGATTAAGCTCGTAAAATCAACTTATCTGAAAATCAATATTTTATTTGACTGAGTAAAATCTGGCATAAATTTTGCTGATTAATCTACCTAAAAATTGAGGGGAAGAACGTCGATTAAACAAAGGCAGAAAAATAAGAAAGTAAAAGGAGGAAATATTGGATAAAAAGCTTCTTATCGTTCTGATTATTGTGATTATTTTTCTTCTTATATTTTTTTCAGGAATAATAATCTTTCCTCAGGAAGATGTCGAAGTCAGCAAGAATTAAGGAGGGGTGATGAAAAAAATAGGTATCTATTTAACAATTTTTCTTGTAGTTGTATCTTTTCATCCATCATTATCGGCTGCAGAAGAGAACCGCCCAGGTCTTTCTCTGAAGGAAACTTTTGATATCTATGTCCGGGCCGTTCAGAATTCTGATTTGAAAAACCTTTTTTCAACCGTGACCAACAATGAAAAATTTTTCTTTCTGACGAGCACAGGAAAACTCATCGATACCCGCCAAGGCTATTATAAATTCCATGAGGACTGGTTTAAGGAAGAAGGCTGGGAGATGCCCGTAGATTTTTTAGGAGTTCATGAGGGAAAGGAATATGGTTACACCACTGCTGTCTTCCACTACAGAAGCAGGATTCCAGAAGGAGGGAAGTACATTCTTGATTCTTATTTCACCTTGGTCTTCCATAAGGAAGAAGGAATGTGGAAAGTCGTGGCCGATGTCTGCACGCCGATTAACCGCTACTTTACCGAAGAGAATCCGGAGATAAAGTACACTTCGGATCAGACCTATCTCTTCAATATGATCAAGAGCCGCCGCACCGTGCGTAAATTTAAAGATGTCCCGGTTCCCAAAGAGCATATTCTCAAAATTCTCGATGCAGCCCGCTTCGCTCCGACAGCCGGAAATCAACAACCCTGGAAATTTTTAGTCATCCAGGACAGAAAAAAGCTAGATCAACTCCAAAAAGAAGCTCTCCTCTGGTATCTTGATGAATACAAGACAAGGAAAAAGCCCACGCCAGAAGAGCTGTCTAAAGCAAAGGAGGCAATAACGAAATTACTGGAAAATGTCCTTTCTGCTCCCGTTTATGTTGCCGTGCTTGTCGACTCTAAAGCAAAACACCCGGATTACATCCTTTATGATGGAACTTTAGCAGCTGGCTATCTGATGATTGCGGCCAGAGCTCTTGGTTATGGGACTGGTTTTTTTACCTCATTTTTTCCAGAAGATAAAATGAGGATGTTTTTCAACATACCAGAGCAGTATAAACTTATCTGTTTTACCCCTATAGGCGTTCCTGATAAATGGCCTGAAACTCCTCCAAAGAGAAAACTTGAAGAAATGATTGTTTTTGAATCCTTCTAAAAAGACAGTGCTTAAAGAAAAAGTAAAATTAGAGGAAAAAGTTAAAGAATATCGCCAGCAGATCGTAGATATGATCTGCGAACTCGTTGCCATTCCTACTGTAAACCCACCGGGTCAATCTTACAGAGAATGTGTGGATTATCTATCCAGTAAATTAAAGGAATGGGAGATCGAGCATCACCTCATAATTGTGCCTAATGGTAAATATCCCCGATTTTCCATGGTGGGTGCTTATGGTAGCGGTGAAGACGGTCTTCACTTTCACGGGCATTATGATGTGGTTCCAGCAGATTCCCCAGAGCAGTTTAAGCCTTGTATTCAAGAAAATCGCCTTTATGGTCGAGGAAGCTCTGATATGAAGGCAGGATTAGTGGCCATGCTTTTTGCTCTTCGTATCATTAAGGATTGCGGCCAGAAGCTAACGAGAAAAATCACTTTCTCTCTGGTTCCGGATGAAGAAACTGGAGGTCGCTTGGGAACCCAGCACCTTATTGAGTTGGGACTTCTTCCTCCAGCCAACCTGGGGATGCTGATGCCTGAGCCAACAAGTGGCGTTATCTGGAATGCCAACAAGGGAGCACTCACTTATCAAGTTGAAATTAAGGGTAAGTACGCCCATGTAGGACTTGAACACGAAGGGATTAATGCCTTTGAGCATATGGTGGAAGTTGCTCATTCCTTGCTAAAACTAAAGAGAGATATCCAAAGGAGAAAAACGCCTATGGCAGTTAATCCTCCTGATGCCAGCCATTCAGTGATGCTTATTGGGGGAGAATCAGGAAGCGGCATTAATTTCAATGTCGTTCCTGATAGAGCCTTTTTTACTATTGATAGAAGAATTAATCCTGAGGAGAAGTTAGATGAAGCGAAAAAAGAGCTGATGCAGATCTTTGATGAACATAAGAGGAAAGGCATCGAATTTAAGATTGAGCTTTTACAGGAAGGAGAGTCGTCCGTAGCAAGTCGAGTGAGTCCGCTTGCTTCGGCTTTGAAACAGTCTATTATTGATATAACGGCAAAAAGCCCTTCTTCCGAACTCTGTCCGGGTCTTTGTGAAATTCGCTTTTTTAACAATCGAGGATTACCTGGTTATGCCTATGGCCCTGGCCTTCTTGAAGTTTCCCATGGTCCAAAAGAATATGTTCCCATCCGAAATCTTTTGAACTGTACAATGGTTTATGTCCTTACAGCTCTTCGGTTATTAAGCTGAAAGCATCGGTTTCTCCTCTTTTGCGAGAGAAACAGCTCCAAATCCTTGATTGTTCACTAAGCGTATTTGGGAATGGCCTTGCTCCCAAAAGATTTTTAACGCCATCCAAATCTCGTGGTTTGACTCCAAAACTCTAGAAGCTAACATGATCATTTCTCCAGGTCATCATTGCTTTGCTTTTCAAATTCTTGCTCTATAGACCTTCATCCTTCTTCGATAAAACCAAGCAAAAAAGATTGAAAGCGCGGAGATCAAGACAAGTATAACTGCGGTAATTATCGGGCCAAAATGAAGTAACGAGTAACTAAAAGCCACCAAGGGCAGAAGGCTGATTCGAACCACAACTTTCAGCGCTTTGTTTCTTGCAATGAAATCCGCTACCAATGGTGAATGCTTGTAATAGAAGTTAACAAGCATACGACCTAGCTTGCCGGGCATAAGGTATCTGTCCCTGAAATCCCGAAGAATCCCTACATAAGGATGCAACAGAGAACCATAAGCAGCAGTTGCTATGAAGCAACCGTCCTTTGTGGTTGTAGCTCTAAAACTGGCTGTTATCGATTTATCAGCGTCCATAGTTATTGTTACTGGATTATCATTCTTATTACCTGAAGGAACATCTCCTGTCCATCCGCTAAATTCATACCCGCTGTTTGGATTGGCTGTTATAGTAACCTCTGTTCCAGTATCATAAGAGTGAGTCCCGGATGAAGGATCAGTTGTACCTCCCGTCTCTGCAGATATGGTCAATGTGTACTGCCGAATGAAATTGGCTGTAACTGATTTATCAGCGTCCATAGTTATTGTTACCGGATTATCATTCTCGTGACCTGAAGGAACATCTCCTGTCCATCCGCTGAACCTATAACCTGCATCAGCCGTGGCTGTTATGCTAACCTCTGTTCCAGCGTCATAAGAATGAGCTCCTGGTAAAGGATCAGTTGTTCCTCCTGTACCAGCCGATATTGTCAATACATATTGAACGAGTGAAGCTGTATAATCCTGATTAACCTGGTCAGAGGTAAGACTAGAATAACTTCTGCTAGGGGGATCAAAGGTGTAATGAGTCTTAGAAGGTGCGGCAGTCCCAGACCATCCATCACTTACGTTATGTAAGTAACTCCCACTGGAGTCTGTAGTGGCTGTGCCTCCTTCATTAGAGAAGATAATGGTTATTCCTTCTATGCCTGTACCTACAGAGTTTTTTACTTCCCCAGAGATAATCGGACCTGTATAGGATAATTCAGCATCGATGCCTGTTGTTGTGTTCCCTGCTGTAACTGAAACTAGATCCGCTGTATTAAATGAGTCCTTATCGTTATACCATTCAGATGCATAATCTCCTGAAGCATATGTCGTATCGAAACATAGCTTATAGCTCCCTATCTTAAGGCGTTTAATCTCATAATCGCCACTACTGTCGGTATATTTATAAGCAACATAACTTCCTCCTGAAGGGAAATAAACAATAACACACACATCCTCAATCCCCATTCCAGAAATATTTGTTACCTCTCCCTTGATACCTCCACCCTCTTCAAGCACAGCATCGATGCCTGTTGTTGTGCTCCCTGCTGTAACTGAAACTGAATCCGCTGTATTAAATGAGTCTTTATCGTTATACCACTCTGAAACGTAATACTCTGTCTGTGAAGCATCAAAAAATATCCTGTAATTTCCTTCATTCAAGCAATCTGCCGTATAATTCCCACTACTGTCTGTCCAGGCACTATTAACATGATTGTTGCCCTGGTCATAGATTTTTACATGAACATTTTCGAGCCCATTTCCAATTTCATCAGTTACTTTTCCTGAAATATTCCCGGTATTTGTACAATCGGGTAGACTAATATTTATTACTGCATAATCTATGTCAGCATCGCCATAACCATAAATATCATCAATCGTATAATAGTTATCATATGATCCTCCCCATCCCATATTGACATGAACCTGGTTAGTATCACCTTCTACTCGATAGCCATCAATAACAACTGAATGCCCTCCTTCCTGCTTATACATTGCTAAGATAGCCGGCCAGCTATTATCCATCTGGTCTTTGAAAACATTA
>CAYUXD010000142.1:0-6488 GCA_964448655.1 uncultured Eubacteriales bacterium | reverse complement strand
CAAAGAAATCTATGATTACATCTGTATCTGCAACAATTAAATTTTCCAATTTCTTCTAATCTCCTCTAATCTTTTTTTTGTTTTTTCCGCTTCTTTTTTATTCCAACTCCCCTTCATTTTTAAAATTTTTCCTCTGCCTATCTCTCTCTTTTCATTTTCTTTAAGGTAAAAATCCACCGCCTCTTCTATGACTTTCGAATATCCTCGATATCCTTTCTTAATTGCAAGAGAACGAAGTATGCTAATTAAATCATCCGATAATTCTATGGTTGTTCTCATTTTTCTAATCTCCACATAATCATTTTTAATATGCATTATAATATTTGAATGCATTTCTGTCAAATATAAAGATTATTACAAACAATAAAAATGGATACAGTTAACTTTTTAAAAAAAGCAGCCTGGCCCCTTTTCTTATTTTAAGATATGCTTCACTTCCTAGAAAATTGTTATTCTGTTAGAAATCGAGAAATCAATGCCAAATTTTACTTGCTATTTTTTATAAAAATTATCCTATTATTATTCTTAATATAATCTGGTAAATTGCTCCCGTTATCAAGTACTACAATTTTATAACTCTCTTCTTTTAGTTCTCTAATTTGTTCTTGTGTTGGTATGAAAGAATAAGCAGTAAAACGGCTGTAAAACATAGCTTCAATAGGTCGTTTAACATTAAATAGCACAGAATTTTCATCATTAATCAGATTATTCAAGGCTCGCAGCTCTCTTGCCCAATCAGGATTTATGTCGTAATTTTTAAAGGGCTTCATTCTCTCTAAAGAATACCTAACGGGAAGTAATATAAGCAGTATCACTAAGGCAATGATTAACTTCTTGTACTTAAAAAGATTTATATTATCTATCAAATACCAGCAAAAATAAGCGAGGATCAAAAATACTGCTGGAGAACTAATCATTACAAAAGCTTGCATCTTAGAAGCAACCAGTGAAAAAAATAAATAGGGGAGGATAAACCAAACAGAAATAGCAAGCATCTTATAATCTTGTCTTTGCTTATACAATTGATACAAGAAAAATACGATAGGGATATAAATAAGCTCTCCAAAAATTCTCGGCATATTCAGTAAATGAAAAAAAATTGAACCAGAATGGCCTTCTACTGCCTCAAAAATATGCTTACTATATAAATCATGTTCCCAGATAGCTTCTTTGGGAAAGGCCTGATGAATATAAATCTGCCAGGGAAGAAAGATTATTAATGAGATAACAAAAACAATTATGCTTTTTAAAAATGCATTTTTAAAATTATTTTTATGCAAAAGCAAAATAAATAAAACAGGAATAATCATCAAACCAGTCAACCATTTTGTTAAAACTGCTAAACCAGTTACAATTCCAATCAATAAAAGAATAATTTTTGTTCCTTTCTTTAAGTAATTAAATGAAAGATATATTCCTAGAGAGATGAAGAATATAACGACCGTGTCAACATGATCGGTTGCCCTTTTTCCCCCTGCCAGTTCAATTAAAAAACCATTGATTGCCCAAAAAAAACAGGCAATAATTCCGACTTTTTCATTAAAAACACGTTTACCGATAAAAAATATAAATAAAATTACAAGCGATGATAAAATAATGCTGGGTAAGCGGAGTGCAATTTCGTTTATACCAAATATTTTCATACTAAAAGCTAAAAGCCATAGAGTCATCGGTGGCTTATGCAACCAAATATGATTAGCCCCCCAACTTCTGTAATCATAATCTAAGACTGGCTTGTCATAAAGCGTTGGAACCAAAGGATGGTTTATAATGTTTTTAGAAACTAAAGCGTGGTATCTCTCATCCCATGGATGAAGAAATAGGTCGGAGGCGGCAAAAAGCCTTAATATGAAGCCGGAGACTATAATTAGATAAAGGGCTTTATTATATTCCTTTCTTTTATAAAATTTAAATGCGAAAAAGAAACAAAATCCAGCGCATAGCAAAGTTAAAGAGCCTAATATCTGGTTTAACACCATATCTGCTTTTATTTTAAATTTATTAATCCTATTTATAATTAGTTATATAGATTGTCAAGGCACTAAAAAATAATCCGATTTCTTACAGAACTTTGATGAAAATTACTGAAAAATATGAAAAGATATATTTTCAAGGCGATTTCGTCAAGTAAAAGGAGCCTGGTTTTTTATCTTGACATTTATCTGTTATGTCTATATAATTAGTCATTATAAATGACCAATTAGGAGGTCATATGAAAGATACAACTGTTAGCATTGCAGAAGGGAAAAAGGGTTTTAGCCGCCTGGTTGAGGAGGCCCATAAAAATAAAGAAGATACTATTGTAACTAAAAGAGGAAAGCCTGTTGCTGTGATTATTCCTTATGAGGAATATAAACGCTCTAAGAAAGTAGAAGGGCATAGAAAAATTATGGAAGCGAGAGCGGCTTTTTTAAAGGCAGGTATTGGGGCAGAAGAGGTTTTTAAGGAATCCAAGAAACAATTGGAGAAGAGACGTTGAAACGAATAGTCATAGATACAAGTGTAGTCCTAAAATGGTATCTAGCCGATGAAGAGTACAGTCAAAAAGCTTTAAGCATATTGGATAAATATGTATCAAATGAATTAGATATTCTAGCCCCTTCGTTATTAGAATATGAGGTGATTAATGGATTAATAATCGCCAAAAAAAGAGGAAGAATTCAAGAGAAAAAAATTCTCACAGCTATAGAAGGATTTATTAGTTTAGAGATAAAGCTGATCAATCTTTCTCTCTATTATCCAAAGGTATTACACTATTCTAAGATTTATAATCGATCCGCTTATGACGCCAGTTACCTGGCTTTGGCTTATGATGAGGATATTTCTTTGATCACAGCGGATAAAGGACTGTATACCGTGGTCAAAAAAGACCTAAAGTGGGTAGAGTGGCTGGGAGATCTTAAATTATCTGAATAATTGAAATCAAATTGTGGGTTTGATGAATCAAACCCCTACAATAAGGGAAAAAGGGCCCTGGACGGAAAAAAGTAGCCTGTCCCCTTTTTACTCCCTCTATACAGAATGGAAAAAAGCAGCCTGTCCCCTTTTTATTTGCAGGATGGAAAAAAGTAGCCTGTCCCCTTTTTATTTGCTTTTTATTTACTCAGATATTCGTCCACCGCCAGGGCGGCAGATACGCCTGTTCCCACCGCTGTGGCCATCTGTTCAGGGCAGGCATTGGTAACATCTCCGGCCGCAAATATTCCTGCCTGAGAGGTGGACATATTCTGGCTGACTTTGATCTGCCCCCACTCATCTAAATCCAAAAGCCCTTTCACAAACTCGCTATTAGAGTCCATTCCGATAGAGATAAAAAGCCCGCCGAGCTTTAGCTTGGAAGTCTTGTTATCTTTGACATTCTTTATGGTTATGGATTCGAACCTGTCCTCTCCTGAGATCTCCTCGACGACAGAATCCCACAGAACTTCAGTCTTGTCGTTAGCGAAAATCCTTTCCTGGAGTATTTTTTCGGCACGAAATTGATCCCGGCGGTGGATGACCTTCACCTTGCGGCAAAACTTCGTCAGGAAGAGCGCTTCTGTAAGAGCATTATCCCCGCCGCCGACAACTGCTACTTCTTTATCCTTGAAGAAAGCACCGTCACAGATTGCACAGTAGGAAACTCCTCTTCCAGTTAACTTCGCCTCGCCTGGAAGTCCCAACTTGCGGTAGACAGAACCTGTAGCAATAATAACAGCCCGTGCTGGATATTCTCCCTTGACTCCTAAGACGTGCCAGAGGTCATCCTGCTTTTTAATTTCTTTCGCTTCATCCGTTTCTATTTTCGCCCCGAATTTCTCGGCGTGCTTACGAAAATCCTCCATCAACTGAAAAGGAACGACTCCCTCCGGAAAGCCAGGGTAATTCTCGACAAAATCGGTGAGGAGGATCTGCCCCCCGGGCATACCCTTTTCAAGAACAATCGTGTTGAGTCTGGCCCGGCCCGTGTAAACAGCAGCGGCAAGGCCTGCCGGACCGGCTCCTATGATGGTAACATCTAAAGTTTCCCTCATAGGTGTTTAGATATAACATCTATAATCTTATCCTGAGGAAGCGCGCCTACTATCGTCTCTTTTAATTCCCCTCCCTTGAAAAGAAGGAGCGTGGGAATGCTTCTTATGCCGAACTTAGCAGAGATTTTCATGTTCTCATCAACATTAAGTCTGAAGACCTTCAACTTTTCTTTGTAATTTTGAGCTAAATGCTCCAAGGTGGGAACAACCATATGACAAGGGGCGCACCAAACGGCCCAGAAATCCACAAGCACCGGAAGTTCACTTTTGAGAACTTCCTCTTCAAAAGTATCATCGGAAACGCTCACAATGGCTTCTGCCAATTTAACCTCCTCTCTTTATCTCCAGAGCATTCTGGTAGAGTCTTGCATATTTTCTGGCTGCAGCATCCCAGGAAAAATTCTCACGAAGACCTGCTTTCATGATTTTCTGCCAGTAGCCTGGTTTTTTATAACAGCTTAAAGCCTGCTTTATGGCAGCAAGCAAGGCCTGGGGTGAATATTCTTTAAAGACAAAGCCATTTCCCTTCAAAGTTTCGAGGCTGAAAGGTTTCACGGTTTCCCCTAAGCCTCCGGTTGCTCTCACAACCGGCACCGTTCCATACCTGAAGCTACATAACTGATTCAAACCACACGGCTCGTAAAGGGAAGGGATGAGAAAAATATCCGCACCAGCAACAACCTTATGGGCCAAACCAGGGTTCATCTCAAATTCTAATGCTACTTTCTTCGGATACTTTTTCTGGATGTTTAAGAATCGATTCTCGTATTCTTCATGTCCTTTTCCGAGAATGACAAGTCCCACATCCATCTCCATAAGCTCGTCCACAGTCTGCAGCAATATATCAAAGCCCTTTTGCGAACTCAGGTAAGAGACCATACCTATCAAAGGAGTCTTGACTGAAAGGGAAAGACCAAACTCTTTGATCAGGTCACGTTTGCATTTTTTCTTGGGTTTAAGGTCAGATAGAGAATAATTGGCAGCAATATATTGATCTGTTTCGGGGTTCCACATTTCGTAATCCAAGCCATTACGGATGCTAAAAAAGACATCTCTTCGGTTCTTCAATATTTCATGCAGACCAAAACCGTGCTTCTCTGTTTGGATTTCTCTTTTGTAAGCCGAACTGACCGTGTTGAGCACATCTGAGAAAATCACTCCCGCTTTAAGAAAGTTGAACTTGCCGTTAAAGGCCAATTGCTTGGGATTGAAATAATTCCAGTTCAGCCCTGTTAAAGCAAGAGTCTCAGGAGGGAACTCTCCCTGATAGGCAATATTATGGAGAGTAAAAACCGTAGCGACATTTTTGAATTTGTTTTTCTGTGAATAATGCGTTCGCAGGAAAACCGGAATAAGAGCTGTAGGCCAGTTGTTGCAGTGGATGATATCGGCATGCATTTTCGCTTTGAGCAAGAACTCAAGCACCCCCCGGTTGAAGAAAATAAACCTTTCATCGTTATCCAGATATTCCCCTTTGCCTGGACCATAGATGTAGTCTCTCCAGAAATATTTGGGATTATCAACAAAGTAAATATCATGTTTCCCCAGTTCACTCTTATAAACACAGGCCTTGACCTTTTCTCCCCCAACCGGAACCATAAGGTCTCTCATAACAAGTTCCTTGGGAAGGGATTCAATCTCAGGATTTCTGTACTTGGGCATGAAGATGGAAATCTCCATCCCCAAAGAAGAGAGATATTTGGGCAAAGTAGAAGCTACGTCAGCCAGCTCACCTGACTTAGCAAGGGGAGAGAATTCAGCCGAAACATAAATCACTCTAAGCTTTTGGCTCATGAAAAATAATATTAATTCTCTGCTCTCAAAATGTCAAATAGGTCGGGCGGGGTCAGACTTGCAAAACTTGCATAGCTTGATGGGAAAAAGAGGTCATACGCTAAGTGCTGAAAAAACTATTAAATTGACCAAGGCCTGGCCCTGTTGGGTAAGTTATTCAAGTTTTGCAAGTCTGACCCCGTTTACGTTTATCTTTCCGCCCAGCCCAGCTTTTCCTGTAAAAGATCGAAGTAGTTCCTTTTAGGAGAAGAAATCAGGCGGAGTTCGAAATCGCTATTCTTGATTTCCACTTCATCATTCTTCACCAGCGGATTTCCACGCTGTCCATCAAGAGTAAGGTAGACTTCTTCCCCTTCAGTAAGGAGACGAATTTTAATCATAGATGAGGAGGAAATGACCATGGGCCGGAAAGACAAGGTGTGGGGGCAAATAGGAGTAATGATAATGGCCGGAATGTATGGCTGGATGATAGGACCTCCGGCAGCCAGAGAATAGGCTGTAGATCCTGTGGGAGTAGAAATAATAAGGCCGTCAGATCTTAAAGTTGCAACTTCTTTCTCATTAACCCAGATCTTGCACTGAATCATCCGGGCTAATGCTCCCTTGTTTATAACTAAATCATTCAGACAATAATAGACATTATTTTTGGTTTTGGCCTCAAGCATGCACCTGGGGCTCATA
>CAYUXD010000141.1:0-6505 GCA_964448655.1 uncultured Eubacteriales bacterium | reverse complement strand
TTTTTTTGGGTGTTACGGCTGAGTTTTAAAGAATTCAAACCTGGATTTATTTTTAACACTCTCTTCTTTTAGGCGGCGAAAGAGTTATGAGCAAGTATAAAGTCAAGCCTCTTTCTCCAGGAGGCTTGAAAACTTATTCTCTTCAATCAAGAAAAGACAAGGTGAATATCAACAATTTTGCTCAAATCATGAGCGCAGAAAAAAGTTTTACCCGCTTCGTCCGAAGTCTGCCTGATATCTTAGCTGGAAGCGATTTTAAAGAATTTATTTCTCTGATGGGAAAGGCAAAAAAGAGGAATAGAGCAATTATTTTTGGTTTGGGAGCTCACGTGATTAAGGTAGGATTGAGTCCGATTATTATCGACTTGATGAATGAGGGATGGATCACGGCCTTAGCTCTCAACGGAGCTGGAATAATCCATGATTTTGAGATTGCCCTTACTGGCCAGACTTCAGAAGATGTCCAGGCTCAGATTAAAAATGGTCATTTTGGAATGGCCCAAGAAACAGGCCAGATGTTGAACGAAGCCATAAATTCAGGAGAAGAAAAAGGCCTTGGTTTGGGCGAGGCTGTTGGAGAGATGATAGCAGCTTCTGATTTCCCCTATAAAGACATGAGCCTTTTATCTTCTGCATATAACCTGAACCTCCCGGTGACAGTCCACGTTGCGATAGGCACGGATACGATTCATTTTCATCCAGAGGTAAAAGGGGAAGCCATAGGAAACGCTTCTTTAAAAGATTTTTTCCTTCTTTGCTCTTTATTGGAAAAGCTTGAAGGTGGAGGAGTTTTTGTTAATATAGGTTCAGCAGTTATTTTGCCCGAGGTTTTTCTCAAAGCTTTATCTTTTGTTAGGAACAAGGGGCAGTTACTTGAAAGCTTTTCTACTGCTGTTTTTGATTTTATCCACCATTACCGGCCTTACGAAAATGTGGTTAAGAGGCCGCATGGGAAAAAAGGGAGAGGATTTTATTTTATCGGTCATCATGAGATCATGATCCCACTCCTGGCCGTCTCACTTAAAGCATCAAACCCTAAAGCGTAAAGCTACCATTCAAGAAAGGCTCAGGCTATATGGTTCTAAAACACGTTGCTTTTGCCCAAGAAAAAATGGGGACAGGCCCCATTTTGTAAGAAAGAGGACATTCTCAACTTGAGGACATAACAGCAGAAAATGGGGCCTGTCCCCATTTTTTCTCAAGGCTTCGCTCTCCTCTCGGGGTCAGACTTTGTCCTCAGGTTGATAATCGGACTGCATTTTATCTATGAACATTACTTCATGATAAAGTCTGACCCCATGAACCATGCCTGCTCAGTCTTTCTCACGGTTTTTTCACCATACAGCCATCGCCAAGCAACTGAAAAGAACCATTCAAGATTTATATTTGGCGATTGTATCCTTCATTTCATTATCCATCATCAAATTCCTGTAAACTCGTTCTGTTTGTTCGACTGTACTCTGAAGAGTACTGGAAGAATCAATGATGTAGTCTGCGTACTTCAATTTTTCTTGGGGCTGCATCTGGCTTTTTATTATCTTTATGGTTTGTTTTCGACTTATCCCGTCCCTTTCCATTAATCTTTTTATTTGGACTTCTTTCTTACAATAAGTCAGGATAATCTTATCGAAGAATTCGGCAAAACCAGCTTCAATTGTTAAAGCAGCCTCGGAGATAAAGATATTGTAATGTCCCTCTTTTTCAAGGCGATTGATAACCTCTTTTTTCTTTTCTAAGACAAGAGGATGTATGAGTTCATTGAGGAAGCGTCGTTCTTTCTTATCGGAGAAAATGATTTTTCCCAATCGGGATCGATTTATTGTTTTATCTTCATTCAGGATTTTTATACCAAAGTGAGTGACAATCTTTTTCCATGCAGGCTTTTCAGGTTCCATGAGATTGTGGGCGATTTTATCTGCATGATGAATGTAACACCCCAGCTCTTCCAGGATTTTTGCAACTACAGATTTTCCAGAAGCGATTCCTCCTGTTAAGGCCACAATCAACATGGTGAAGTCTCCAGGTCTATTTTATAGAAAAATAATATTGGAATCAAAACCTATGCCTCGAATATAGCAATCAGTTATCAAAGATTCGAAAATAATTCCACTGGCAAGAGGAAAGAAGAATGCAAAAGGAGGGTGATTATCATCGTTTGATTGCGGAGGTTGAGGTGAAGGCTTTAAATTTTATGATCTGATTTTATTTTTTTTCTACATCTTTGGAAATGATTTTATATTTTTTGTGAAAGCGGAGTGCTACACCCTGTTTTTTTGTTTTTTCATCAAGTTCTTCGAGGCGAACGGTTAAGCCTCCAAGACAAAGCTTTAGTTTTTTGTCGCCTCCCAGCTCTTTGGGCATGTCGATTACCAGGTTGAGTTTTGAACCAATAATCACGCCAGAGTCTAGACTGAAGTAGACTCCCTTAGAACTTATATTTTCAATTTTTGTGATCTCCTTGAACTTTTTTCCCTGAGGAAGCTTCCCCTCAATTTTCACTGGAAGCGGGAGATCAAAGCGCCATTCTCGGCGACGGTTGACCTCAATACTTGCAGCATCTTTATCTTTTCTTAAGGTTTTTTTAGGTGTCGCTTTTTTAGGTGCGGTTTTTTTGGTTGCCGTTTTTTTTGATGTTGATTTTTTGGTCATGTTTACCTCTTAATTATCTTCAATAGGTTAAAAAAGCGCAGAATTAATAGCATACAATGCAAGTTGAAGTCTGCTATGAGTGTTAAGCTTGGCGTAGATGCTTTTGATGTGTGATCGGACTGTATTCTTGCTTATAAAAAGAGCCTCAGCAATCTCATCGTTGCTTTTCCCTTTCCCGATGAGTCTTAGAACTTGAAATTCAGTAGGGGTGAGTTGGTCAAGCGTCTTTTCTTTAAGGTCTCTTCCAACTACAGAAATAATCCTGTCCATAATGCT
Organism: uncultured Eubacteriales bacterium; assembly: GCA_964448655.1. Lineage (GTDB taxonomy): Bacteria > Acidobacteriota > Aminicenantia > Aminicenantales > Aminicenantaceae > SOIV01. Next base: position 3,580 of record CAYUXD010000141.1, on the reverse strand, counting down.
GCTCATCTTATCTCGAGGAAGCCAGATTTCTCCTTTATTAATTATTCTTATGGCATTTTCCAGTTGATCTGAAGGGTCATTCAAGTCAAAATACCCTCTCACTCCTGCATTCATGAGCCCCACCACTTCTTCATGGGAAGGGATGTTTCCTAGAAGCAACAACTTGGATTTGGGTTTGGCATCTGAAATTTCTATGATGGCTTTGCAGATTTCTCGAATATTAGGCAAAGGCTCAGAATTTGCAAAAAGGATAACGTGAGGTCTGAGATTTTTTATAGATTCAATAAAAGATTCAATTGTGCTTTTCTCGATGTTGATAATTTCCAGGTCAGGGGCGACATCGATGGCTTTTAAAATTCCTGAGAGGATTAAATCCGACGTGCAATACAGAAGAACATTGATTTTTTTCTCCTCTTCAACTTGAGGTGGTTTTATAGCCTCAGGAGGGGGAGCAGCTTTTTTGATTGGTTGCGGGGCTTTTTTTGTTGGCTTTGTTGCTTTTGTGGCAGGCTTATTTACAGATTTAGGGTTTTTCATTTTTTTCTCGTTTTTAAAATATGTTATAAAAACAATAATATATTGTCAAGAATTGATTAGGCTTAAGGAGAAAAATTGGGCAAAGCGACAGGGTCGGACGGGGTCAGACTTTTATAACTTTTATTATTTGACTGTTTTAGATAAATTAGATGGAAAATCTACTTATTCAAAAAAGAAGAAAATAAAAATCTAAATTATGAAAGTTATGAAAGTCTGGCCCCATAAATACCCCATAAATAGTGTGAAAACTTAAATCTTTCTTGAACGAAGAGAATTTATTTTATACTTTTTTTCTAAACGGAGGGATATGAGTTGTTTTTTTTCGCTGTTATGGTCGGCTTTGACGAACGTCACCCTTCCAGTGATTTCAAGTTTAAGATCACTTTCCAGAAGAACGGTTTTGGGGACATCCAAAGATAGCTTTAATTTGGAGCCGATTGTCACCCCCGAATCAAGCCAAAACACAGCTTCCAGAGCGCTTATAGAAGCGAGCTCAGTGTATTCTTTAAATTCATTTCCTGTGGCATCGATTCCGGAAACCAAAGTTGGAAGAGAGAGCTCGAAACTTCGTTCTGTCTTCGCAAATCTGGTCGCGCCTTGGATGGAAGACTTGTCGAATAATATTGATGTACTCATTGTGGATTATAGTTATGCCACAGGGCTGAGAATGTATCAATCGCTTTTAAAGATGATTTGTCGGGTGATTTTTTCATATTTTTTCTCATCGGGAAAGGTTAGACCTGCGGCTAATTACGCTTAATCCCCTTTTTTTTATTCTCTTTCCAAATAGAGTTAAGGAGCTTAAAATATTGCTTCTTACCTTTGTTTTAAAGACTTTACAGAAAGAGCATTTGCTTGACATGGTGGCTTCCTTTTCTTGCGAAGTTAAAATCACATCTTTTCGTATAGAAGTCAATCACCCCTTTGGATGAAATAAAAGGTGAATTTTCTTTTTTGCTTTCTTACCGGCCCTTTTTTACCTTTCTTGACAAAAAAAATAGCTGTATATAGAATGACCGAGAATCGAAACAGTAGAGAAAAAAATGAGCAAAAACGAGCGATTTGTAAAGAAAATAACTCTTAAAAGTGTTGATTTTTCAAGATGGTACGTTGAGATTATCCAAAAGGCAGAACTGGCCGATTATGCTCCGATTAAAGGGATGATGGTTATCAGACCGTATGGCTATGCAGTTTGGGAAAACATACAAAGCTTGGTCGACGAGAGGATAAAAAAATCGGGCCACTCGAATGCTTATTTTCCTCTTTTTATCCCCGAAAGTTTTCTTCAGAAAGAGACCGAACATTTAGAGGGATTTGCACCCGAAGTTGCTTGGGTAACACATGGGGGACAAGAAGAATTAGAGGAGAGACTGGCTGTGCGTCCCACTTCAGAAGCCATAATTGGCAACATGTACGCAAAATGGATCAAGTCATGGAGAGATTTGCCGGTGCTGATCAATCAGTGGGCCAATATAGTCCGCTGGGAAAAGGTCACCAGGCCTTTTTTAAGGACTACGGAGTTCTTGTGGCAAGAGGGGCATACAGCCCATGAAAGCCTTGAGGAAGCTCAGGAAGAAACACTGATGATACTTTCTCTTTATAAAGAGTTTGCGGAGAATGAGCTAGCCATTCCGGTGATTTCAGGGAAGAAATCAGAACGGGAGAAGTTTGCCGGAGCCTTAGAAACTTATGCTATTGAAGCAATGATGTCAGATGGAAAAGCACTCCAGATGGGAACATCTCACAACCTGGGTCAACAGTTTTCCAAAGTTTTTAACATCAGGTTTGAGGATCGCGACCAGAAGCTTCAGTATGTTTGGCAGACTTCCTGGGGAGTGTCTACGCGCCTTATAGGAGCTTTGGTCATGGCTCACGGAGATGATTCTGGACTTAAATTTCCCCCCAGCATTGCTCCTGTTCAAGTGGTTATTGTTCCTATTTCTGCGGGCAACTGGAAAGAAAATGTTCTCCCCTTGGCTCGAGATATTGAGAAAAAATTAGAAAAGGAAGGATTAAGAGTAAAGCTGGATGAGAGAGAAGAATTCACTCCGGGTTGGAAATTCTCTGAGTGGGAGATGAGAGGGGTTCCTCTGAGGGTTGAGATCGGTCCTAAAGATATAGAGAAGAAACAGGTAGTTGTCGTGAGGCGAGATACAGGGAAAAAAGAAAACGTGGCTCAGGCTTCTATGAATAAAAAAGTGCCGGAAATTCTAAAAGAGATCCAGAAGAATATGTTCGATATGGCTTTAAAGTTTCAGCAAGAGAACACGCATGAGGTGAAGGACTATGAAGAATTTAAAGCCATAATGGAATCCAAAAAGGGGTTTATTAAGGCTTTTTGGTGTGAGGGCAAAGATTGTGAAGAAAAGATCAAAGAGGAGACCATGGCTACTATCCGGGTGATCCTTCTGGATAAAGATAAGAAAGAAGCCCGAGGAAAGTGTGTTTTCTGTCAGAAGCCGGCTGAGACAGTAGTCTATTTTGGCAGGGCATATTAATTAAATATATAGCGCAGAGAGGGATTTAGGAAACGAAGGGAAAATAATGCAGGGGCTTGATTTATCAGGCCCGCACTTTTGATAAATTGTCGGAGTTTGATTCATCAGGCTCGCAATTTTGATAGAATGTAGGGGCTTGATTTATCAAGCCCGCAGTTTTTTGTAGCTAAAAATGAAGAGAGATTATCAGAAAAAAAGAGAAAAAATGGTGAACGACCAGATAGAAGCCAGGGGAGTTAGGGATAGTAAAATTCTGGAAGCAATGAGAAAAGTTCCCCGCCATCTGTTTGTTCCTTGGAATATGAAATCCTACGCCTATCATGACGAACCTCTTCCGATTGGAGAGGGGCAGACTATCTCTCAACCTTATATTGTGGCTTATATGTCAGAAGTCCTTCGCCTGAAGGGGGATGAGAGGATTTTGGAAATAGGAACAGGCTCAGGCTATCAGGCAGCTATCCTGGCTGAGGCCGGTAAAGAAGTTTTCACCATGGAGATAGTCAAGAGTCTTTCCATAAGAGCTGAGAAAGTTTTAAAAAAATTGG
>CAYUXD010000140.1:1044-6511 GCA_964448655.1 uncultured Eubacteriales bacterium | reverse complement strand
ATCCCAGATCAAAGGTGATAAGGCTGTCTTTGTAGAGTTGATATATAGACTGGTCGAATGTTTGCATCCCATACTGAGAAACTCCGGCTGCAATAGCCTCCCTTATTTGACCTATTTTTTCCTTTCTTGTAATACACTCTTGAATAAAAGGAGTATTTATCAACACCTCTACTGCTGGTACTCTTCCCTTGCCATCTGCTCGAGGAATAAGTCTCATGGAAATTACTGCCTTCAAGATACTCGCGAGCTGAAACCTGACTTGCTTCTGGCTATAAGGAGGGAAAATTGAGACAATCCGGTTTATCGTTTCAGGTGCGTCCAGGGTGTGGAGAGTGCTTAAAACCAGGTGCCCTGTTTCAGCGGAAATAAGAGCTGTTTCTATTGTGTCTAAGTCTCTCATTTCTCCTACAAGAATTACGTTAGGGTCTTCCCTTAGGGCAGCCCGGAGACCCCTGGAAAAACTCGTCACATCTACTCCAACTTCTCTCTGGCTGATCGTGCATTTTTTATCCCTATGCAGATATTCTATCGGATCTTCTATAGTAATAATATTTTCTGCTCGGTGCGTGTTGATGTGGTCAATCATCGCCGCCAGTGTAGTTGTTTTTCCGCTTCCGGTAGTTCCAGTTGCAATAACCAGACCCCTCTTTTCCATAGAGATATCCTCCAAGACACCCGGCAATAACAGGTCTTTAATTGATCTGGATTCTAAAGGAATAATTCTCATAGCGATAGCTAAGGATCCCCTTTGACGGTAAATACTTCCCCTGAATCTGCCAAACCCGGGAAAACTATAAGCCAAATCTAGGTCTAGATTTTGCTCCAGCATGCCTTTCTGAGAACCTGTCATGATTTGTTCTGTAAGATCCTTAGTGTGAATTGGCGTTAATCTGGGGAATTCGGTCAGAGGTCTGAGAGTGCCGCTGACGCGAAGAATAGGATGATTTCCTGGTTTTAAGTGAAGGTCAGAAGCATCGCTTTCAATTGCTATTTTTAGCAGCTCATCTATTTTCATTTTCCTTACTCCCTAAATATTTAATTTTGCTTATAAATACGTGAGCCAACGATATTTATCTTCCCTTTCTCCATTAATATAGGCGAAAAATTCATCCTGGAGACGTTTGACTACTGGGCCTCTTTTGCCGCTTCCGATGGTTATTTTATCCACAGATCTGATGGGCGTTATTTCAGCTGCTGATCCGGTGAAAAAAACTTCATCAGCGATATAGAGCATCTCTCGCGGAATTGTTTCCTCAACGGGCGTAATGCCTAGATCCTTGGCCAGGCGGATTACCGTATCTCTTGTGATGCCAGGCAAAATGGAAGAAGATAGAGGTGGAGTGTGAATTTCGCCATTAATCACGATAAATATATTCTCTCCGCTGCCCTCAGAAATGTGCCCCCTCACGTTGAGTGCAATTCCTTCTACATAACCCTCTAACAGGGCCTCCATTTTTATTAGCTGAGAGTTCATGTAATTTGCTCCGGATTTAGCAAAAGCTGGGAAGGTATTAGGAGCCATCCTCTGCCATGTAGATATTTTAACGTCTACGCCGTTCTCTAAAGCTTTCTTACCCAGATATTGTCCCCATTCCCAGACAAGTATAGCGCAGTCAATCGGATTAGGGAAAGGATCCACTCCTAAGGCTCCATATCCTCTGTAGACAATTGGCCTGATATAGCAAGCTTTAAGTTTATTTGTTTTGATTGTCTGAATAACAGCTCTTTCGAATTCTTCCTGAGTAAATGGGATTTCCATGCGGTACATTTTGCATGAGTTATAAAGTCTTTTTATGTGAGCGTTATTACGAAAAATAGCCGTCCCTTTGGGAGTATCGTAGGCCCGGAATCCTTCAAAAAGAGAACTTCCATAATGAATAACGTGGGAGGCGATATGAATATTAGCCTCTTTCCAGGGAACTAGTTTGCCGTTCATCCAAACCATACCATTTTTTTCGTTAAAAGGGCTCATGTATTACTCCTGCTAAAAATTATATTATGATATTTAATTGATATGCCTTTAGTTTGAACTAGCGACTTCATCTTATCTTAACCATTGACCTAAGTCAAACCGGTAATTGGGGGCCAGGTCTTGTTTTTTGCCTCTCTCAAAAATCTCATACAAACGCAAAAAGCAATACCTGATCCCACTTGTATAAAAGCAAGAAACAAGACCTAAAAGCAAAAAGCAAGACCTAACCCCATTATTTTCTCCAGACTGCTTCCCCGCAGTGTGGGCAGTTTTTTTCCTTGTGAGGTAATGGTCGGTGACAATTCCAGCATAACGTTGTTATTCTTCTTTCTCTGGCTTTGATCCTACTCCATATGTCTTCTATTTCTGATTCTTCTGAGGCTTCACCTTTGAATGCGGAGAGGTGTCTAATAATCTCTGAAGCCTTTTGATATCTTTCTTCAACTTTAGCTGAGAGGCACTGCATTATAATCTCATTAATTTCTTTAGGAATTTTGTTATTAATTAATCGAGGAGTTTTAATTTTTCCTTTTTGAGCTTTTTCCAGGATTTTAAAGGGATCAGCATCAATGATGGGAGGTTGGCCTATTACCATTTCATAAAATATGCATCCTAATGAGTAAATATCTGAGCCATAAGTTGACTTACCCAGGAATTGTTCTGGCGCCATATAGGGAGGAGAGCCAATTCTTGTCGAGGCATAAGGGACATTCTCCAGCCAAGCAGAAGTTCCGAAATCTGTGATTTTTGCTGTCCCGTCCTCTGAAATTATGGTGTTTGATGGTCTTAAATCTCTGTGAACGATCTTATTTTTGTGGGCGTGATCAATGCCGTAAGAGATTTGGGTGATAAAATCTATCGCTTTTTCAAGGTCCAATACTTTTTCCTTATCTAAGATTCTCTCCAGCGTTTTTCCTTTGACGTATTCCATTACCATAAAAAAGATTTTGTTTTCCCTCTCGGCTGCAATCATGCGGACAATGTTGGGGTGATTCAAGGCAGCTTGAAGCCTTGGTTCCTTAAGAAGCTTGAAGAGCTCTAAAGATTGCTTATGGGGAACTTTGACGGCCACTTTTATGTTGAGCCAGGTATCCTTGGCCAGAAAAACTGAGCCAAAACCCCCACTGCCTAAGGAACGCAATATCTCGTATTTGCCTACTTTTTGACCTTGGAGAAACATCCTATAAATTCCAAAAATGAGAAATCAGCACTAGACTGTAAAGAGCAGCTGTCTCTGCTCTTAATGTTTGTTTGCCCAAGCTGACTGCTTCGTACCCATTGTTCAACATAAATCTCTCTTCTTCATCTGTCCAGCCACCTTCTGGACCGACGAGAATAAGAACAGAAGAAGGAGGTTTTGGCATCTTAAGCTCAGAGCCTGAGCTTTCGATTAAAATATCTCTTAAATATTTCCCTTTATTTTCGCTCAGGAGTAGCTTTTTTTCTTCCCCTCTTCCCTCAACCAGTTTTTCGACAGGCATTGGAGATGATATGGAAGGCAAAAAAGACTTCTGACTTTGTTTGACTGCTTCCAGAGCAATTTTCTTCCATCTTTCTATTTTTTTCTGAATTTTTTCCTCAACTTTTACGATAGTTCGAGCAGTTATAACCGGGATAATATTTGTGACAGCTAACTCTGTAGATTTCTGGATAATGAGATCCATTTTTTTTGATTTAAGAAGAGCTTGAGCCAAAGTAATCTTAATCTTGGGTTTATTTTTATCTAGAGTTTGAAGGATAGACATGCGGGTCATATCTTTTCTTATTTCTTCGACCTTTGCCAGATAGTTTGTACCTTGCTCGTCGAAGAGCCAGACTTTCTCCTCTGGTTTTACTCTGGCTACCCTGCTCAAGTGATGATGTTCGTCCCCATAAAGAAGGAGAGTGCAGGAATGAATGTCGTTTTTTTTGATGAAGAAGCGATTTGAAGTCAACCTTTACTCTAATGAAGCAAGCATTTCTTTTCCGTAGTAGATGGCATGATTACTGAGCAGGCTGGGTGTATCGAAAACACTCATAGAAAAAGGGGGCTGTGCCCTTTTTCTGAACCCGGATGCAAGCTTCGCTCGGGATCAGACTTTGACATCATGTTGAGAATTGGGCTAGATTTCATCTCTGAACATCACTTCATGATAAAGTCTGACCCCAGCTCAGCCTTGCTCACGGTTTTCTCAATCACCCAGCCTGCTCTCCTCATTTTAACGGAATTGAAAATCCTTCCTTTAATGAATTATATTTTTTGTTTTACCTATAGTGCTTCGGTATACAGTTTTTAAATCCTCTCCTTTTGATTCTGCAAATTTTTGGAGTAACGCTTTTTGCTCTTTAGTCAACTTTTCGGGGATTTTAACGTTAACTTTAACAAATAAATCTCCTTTTCGATATCCTCCAAGTTGTTTTATGCCTTTTCCTTTTAATCTAAAAACTTCACCTGGTTGGGTGCCGGCTGGAATTTTGAGAACTTCATTCTCTTCAAGAGTTGGAATTTCTGCTGTTGCTCCCAAAGCAGCTTGGATAAAGGATATTGTAATTTGACAGAAAAGATTATTTTCTTCTCTTTCAAAAACCTCGTGTTTTTTTACACGGGCAACAACATAAAGGTCTCCCCTTGGAGCCTCCCTGTCCCCCGCTTCTCCCTCTCTTTCCAGTCTGAGTCTCTGGCCGTCTTTAATACCAGGTGGAATTTTTACCTTTAATTCTTTCTTTTTCCTTATTTTCCCGGAGCCGCCACACTCTTTGCAGGGAGTGGTTATAATTTTGCCAGATCCGCCGCAATGGGAACATGTTCGTGAAATTGCAAAAAATCCCTGCTGATAGCGAATCTGTCCCCTGCCCTGGCATTGTCGGCAGACAGCTTTCTGAGTTCCAGGCTGCAGTTTGGAGCCCTGGCAGACGGAGCAAAGCTCTACTCTGTCAAGCTTGATTTTTTTTTCTAGTCCGAATGCAACTTCTTCTAAAGAGACTTCAAGCTCTAAGGCAAGATCTCTTCCTCTTTGAGGATAATGGGCTCTTGCTCTATGTTGAGTCCCGAAAAAATCGCCAAAGCTGAAGCTAAAGAAATTGCCCAATATATCTTCAAAGTCTTCAAAGATTGAAGAATTAAAGCCGGAAAAGCCGCTAAATCCCTCTGCTCGTAATCCATCATAGCCGAAGCGGTCATAGGTAGACCTTTTTTCAGGATCAATGAGCACACTGTAAGCCTCGGCTGCCTCTTTGAACTTTTCTTCGCCCGCTTTATCGCCAGGATTCCTGTCAGGATGGTATTTAAGAGCCATTTGACGGTAGGATTTTTTTATCTCCTCTGGAGTTGCATCCTGTGATAAGCCTAGAATTTCATAAAAATCTTTTTTTGTCATTTTCTGATTTAGGCAGGCAAGAATGTTTCGTTATCAACTCGTTCCCGATACTGTGGTCCATATTTACTATCTTTTTTTGGGAACTGCGACTTTTACAAGGGCTGGACGAAGTAGCCTGTTATGAAGAGTGTAGCCCTTC
>CAYUXD010000140.1:0-1034 GCA_964448655.1 uncultured Eubacteriales bacterium | reverse complement strand
CTCGACAACCTCAGGCTCTTCAACGTCTTCGGATTCTTCAGTCATAAAAGCTTGGTGAAGATGAGGGTCAAATTTTTTTTCCTTGATTTCTATAGGTTTAACACCTTGCTTCATCAGTAGGTCTTGATACTGTTTGTATATCATCTCAATGCCCTCTCGGAAGCTCTTGCCGTTTTCTTTATTTTGAGTTTCTAAAGCTCTTTCAAAATTGTCCAGGACATCAAAAAGCTGCTTTAATAATTCAAAAAGGGCATATTGATAGAACTCACCCTTTTCTCGCTCTAACCTCTTTCGTAAATTTTCCATTTCGGCTATTTTTCTCAAGTATTCTTCTTCAAGCTTTTTATTTTCTGTTTTAAGAAGCTTGATTTCTGATTCTCGCTTATTCAGTTTATCTTTTAAAATCTTGGCTTTATCTTGTCTTGCTTTATGCTCTTTTTCTTTCATCTCAGCAGGTTTTACTTCAGTCCTTTTTGCCATCTCTCCTCCTTACTGGTTGAAACTGATCGTCTGGCTTAGACTTTTAGCAATACAATCCACTAGGGGTATGATTTTTTTATATTGAATTCTTTTAGGTCCTATTATGCCTAGGGAACCCAGGACCTGGCTATGGTATCCATAGTGGGAGAGGATAAGAGAGCAATCTGATATATCGGGAATGTTCAATTCAGAGCCAATCATTACTTTTACTCTGTCAAGACTGATGAAATCAGAAAGGAGTTTGGCAAGCTTTGCTTTCTCTTCGAAATTTTGAAAAAGAGACTTCAACTTTTCCATGTCAAAAAGATCATGTTTTTCCAAAAGTTTTGGGGTTCCCTGGAAAAAAATTTGGTTTTCACGCTCTTCCTGAGAAATATAAGCTTTCAACAGTGTCATCAATTTATCGATTATAGTTTCATATCTTAACTTATATTTGGGAAGTTCATGCAGAAGGTAGCCCCGAATGAAATGTAAGTTCTTACTCCTGAAGCTCTGATTGATATACTGAGAGGCTTTGTCAAGCTCAGCCTGGGTAAAATAAGTATCTGTCTGAA
>CAYUXD010000139.1:0-6525 GCA_964448655.1 uncultured Eubacteriales bacterium | reverse complement strand
AACCTCTTTCCAATACTCTTCAGAAAGCAGCTTCTCCAGGGGTGGGGGATTAAAGTCAGGATCCCCGGCATGGGCGAGACGACACCATAAAGCATGCTTCGTTACTTCGGCAAAACAATGGAGATAATCTGCGGTATTGTGTCCGAGGCGGGTATTATCGAAGCGACTCATTAAGCCTAACCTAATTAGAGAGGGAAATGCAGTAGAAGGTGGCGAAGCGGTTGCCACCTTATACCCCCGGTAGTTAATGCTGATCGGCTCCCACCATTCAGCCCGGTCAGCAACAAGATCATCGAGCGTTAAAAATCCGCCGCTCTGCCTCATCGCTTTATCTACTGTCTTTCCGAGTTTACCGCCATAGACAGCTTTGGCCCCCTGTTCGGCTATCAGCTGAAGCGATTGGGCAAGGTCTTTCTGGACGAGAATATCTCCTTTTCCCAGCGGCTTGCCTTCCTTGCCGTAAACTGTTTGAGCATACTCGTTGAATTCGGAAAATGCATATTTAATAGTCCTGGCAAATCGTTCGTTAATCTCAAATCCTTGTTCAGCTGCTTTTATAGCGCTTTTGAAAAGATTGGGCCACTTGAGCTTTCCGTATTCTGAGGACATAGCCCACCAGGCATTAACGTTTCCGGGGGTCGAGACTGCTTTTGCCCCTCTCCTATTTTCCTTATAGTTGGGCGTAGGCGTTCGGAAAACATCTGAATCAACATTTAAGGGGATTTTCCCGCTCGAATCAAGAAAACGAGCTTTATCTTTTTTGGCGTCATAGACAAGAATTGTTCCGTAGCCGCCGATTCCAGAATTCATCGGTTCGACGACATTCAATGTTGCGGCGATGGCAACCGCTGCATCAAAAGCATTGCCGCCACCTTTGAGAATACCTATGCCAGCCTGCGTAGCAAGAGGATGAGCCGTGCTGACCATACCGTTTGTACCCATAGCCGGACTCAGACTCTCTCCAAGATTCTGTGCTTCTTTTCCAGGATGCCACGTTTCCCGGGAGCTTTTGAAAGAAACAAACACAAACAATACAATCAATGATATGAATAACGGCTTTCCTGACATATTCTCCTCCTCCTGTCAATCAACAATCATGAGCAAATAATAGAATCAATGATGAATATGTTCAAAATCAAGGTCTTGCCCTCTCTTCAAAGAAAAATATTTAATGTTAAAATCCGGGCTATTTTCTTTTTCTTAATCCGTTTTATTTATCTCTCTTCTTTTCTTCCTTCTCGGGCTCTTTTTCTTCTTTCTTTTCACTAACGGGCACCAGGTTCACATGTTCTGCGAAGAAAAAGAGGTACCTTCGGAGGCGATCTATTTGATGTCGCGGTTCCCGGATTCCATGCCTTTCACTAGGGAAGCGAATAAAAGTGACATCTTTTCCCAGGTCACGAAGTGCCTGATAAAACTCGACCGACTGTTCAGGAGGAACCCGGGCGTCGACCGCTCCGTGCATGATAAGGACTGGGCTCTTCACTTTCTTTACGTGACGAATGGGAGAAAGCTTCTCGTACATTTCCTCAAAATCCCAGGGAGTCCCGAAGAACCAGGCGAGATAACGGGGTATGTCCGTAGTACTGTACATGCTGTAGAGATTCGTGAGCCCCGCGCCAGGAGAGACTGCTTTAAAACGGTCGGTCTGGGTGACAATCCAGAAGCTCATGTATCCGCCGTAGCTCCAGCCGTAACAGATAAGCCGATCTGGGTCTGCCCACCCTTTCTCAACACAGAAGTCAACTCCTGTCATGCAGTCATCATAATCCCTGACACCCCAATAGCCACGATTGGCGTTGAGGAATTCTTGACCATAATTGGAGCTTCCCCGGAAGTTAGGCTGGAGGACCATAAAGCCATTGCCTGCAAAGAATTGATTTGATGAACTGAACGATTCGGTCCTTGCTGAGCTGGGTCCTCCATGAGGATTGAGAATGAGGGGGTATTTCGTGCCTGGCTTATGGTCAACTGGCCAGGTAAGTATTCCTTCGATCCATTGTCCATCACTGTTTTTCCATTTAATTGCCTCAACTTTTCCGAGCTTGATTTTCTCTTCTCGAAGCCACGGATTGGCATCGGTCAGGCGAACAGGATTCTTAAGATCCAAATCCGCAGTGTAAATTTCCCCAGGCCAGCTGGATGGAGAATGGTACCAGCTCCAACGCGTGCCATCCTTTGATAACCTCCACTGGGAATTAAATCCGCGCGGAGGTGTAATCTTCTTGATATTACCTGAGTGGATGTCCACCGAAAATAAGTTCCATGTTGTTCGGTCTCCGGTTGCCCAGTAGATTCGCTTTCCATCGCGGGACCAGATTGGAGCCTCAAAGTTCAGGTCGAAATCTTTAACCAAGATCTTCGGTTTGCCGCCGCTGACCGGGACAAGATAAAGCTTGCTGTACCATGTATTTGAGCTAGCGTGAGATTCAGAAGAAAAAGCAATGGTCTTTCCATCAGGTGACCAACGGGGGCTTGCATCACTGCCAGGATTTTCGTAAGGCTTTTTATAGTTTTTAGTTTCTAAGTCAATAATCCAAATATCGCTGTTCCAGCCTTCATCAACTTTGGTATTAGGCCGTGTCACGTAAGCGATTTTTTTAGAATCAGGAGACCAGTGAGTGTCACTCACAGTAAATTCACCTTTTGTAAGTTGTGTAGCTTCTTTTTTATCTAAATCGTAAACCCAGAGGTGGTTCATGCGAAATTTCTCGTCTACAACCTCGGCATCGTCCTTTTCTTTTCTCTTCTTCTCTTCCCCTTCGCTTAAGGGATCTCGAGAAGTAAAAAGGACTTGGGTTGCGTCCGGCGAAATCTCATAAGATTGGACACCTTCCTTATGCTCGGTTACCTGCCAGGCCTCTCCTCCATCCACATACATAAAATAAATCTGATTACGAGGGCCTTCGCTGGTACCTTCTCCCCGGTCTCTGGGACTTTCGACTTTGCCGCGGGAGCTTATAAAGGCAATCTTTTTTCCATCAGGAAACCATGAAGGGGACGTACAGCTCTCAGAACCATAAGTCATCTGCCTTCTTTGCTTGCCATCCACGCCGACTCTCCAGACATGTGTGGTGCTCTTCATGTCTTTATCTTCCATATCTCGGGTCTCCTTAGTGTAAAGCACCCATTGACCGTCGGGTGAAAAGCGAGCGTTAGAAACTTGGTTTATCCGTAAGGTGCCTCTGGCAGAGATAACAGGGAGCTTTTCAGGTTTGGACTCATCCTTATTATCTGCCGCTGAAAGCGGGAGGGAAAAGAGAAAAGTAAAACTCAAAACAACTAAGAAAAATTTCTTAAAAAACTTTTGAGCCATGATTAACCTCCTGAAAGCATTTATGTCTATGGAGAAAATCCAAAATATATATAGGGCTTGGATTCATTAATTAAGATTCCATATCGAGAAATTGAGGACTGCTGCAAAGCTTACCCAAAGGATATAGGGAATAAGCAGCACTCCTGCTAATCCTGAGACCCTGAAAGATTTAATAATCGTTATCAGGATTGCTATCCACAGAAAAATGATCTCTACAAAGGCAAAAAACGGTGATTTGAGGCCGAAGAATATGATTGACCAAAGCATGTTTAAAACCAGCTGGACAGCAAACCATAATAAGGCAACTCTTACCTCTGGACTGCGCAGAGTCTTCTGCCACACAAGAAATAGTGATATTCCCATAATCACAAACAAGCTTATCCATACAGGAGAGAACACCCAATTCGGTGGATTGAAAGATGGTTTATCGAGATAAGCATACCATGAGGGAATTGAAGGAGAAGTAAATAAAGAACCCACAAATCCTGCCAACTGGCAAATGATGAGACATAATATGAGTTTGAATAAATCTTTCTTTGTCATATTCTTTTCCTCCTTAAATAAAAAAGATTTATAACGCCCATTGTCATTATGCAGTTGATTTATTAGAACAAAAAGTAAAATCGGTTTCAATACTCTCTTTATAATTTTTTTCAATCATTCAAGCAATAGCACGCATTGTCCCCTAATTGCTATATAGAAGAATATGGATTGTTCATTCCTTTATATCTTTGCGAGGAGCGTAGATGGTTCCTTCGCTTTGCTCGGAACAGGCTAAACAATCTCAACCTTTTTTTATGAGATTGCTTCGCCCCTGGGGGCTCGCAATGACAGGCAAAGGAATCCTCTTTGCTTTTGGAATGAAATATAGATTGATTGATAGAAAAAAGAGGGATTTTATCTTATCAGTTCATACCTGAATCGCCCGCCCTCGAGATAAAAGCTGCTGTAATTCGTAATCAATGTTTCTTGCGGTCAAAAGGATACACTAAAACCACAGGGACGCAGATAAATCAAAACAGAGAACTCCTTTTGCGGCAAGAAAAGAATGAAGGGCTACCCCTTCAAACCCTAAATCTGGAGACCTTGCTCTTTGCTATTGCTCAGACTTAACGACGTTCTTGGCTACGGGTCCTCGTTCGCTCTCTTCCACGTCAAAACTTACTTCTTCGCCTTCAGCAAGAGTTTTGAAGCCAGGCATGGTGATAGAGGAAAAGTGAACGAATATGTCCCGACCGTCTTCTTCTTTAATGAAGCCGTATCCCTTTTTGTCGTTGAACCACTTTACGATCCCTTTCGGCAAAGCTTCGACCTCCTTTAAATAATTTTCACTTATGGTCCCAAGCCTTAGGTCGCGGCTCTGTCATAGGGAAAAATCCTTTAGAGCAAAGCCGACCCCCGATAAAGCAGGGCCATTTCTTATGTCGAAATATAATTTATAAATTAAAATAAAAATTTATTCAAGGAAAAAATGACCTTTTATTGGCACTTTTAAATTCCGATTTCGTCTATTTTCTGCCGCTTTAAGCCTTAATGAAGTGGAAGATAAGCATGCCAGTTCCCAGTAAATCCAGGTGTCTTCTTTAATAACTCTCTGACGTTTTATCATGTGCTTTTTTGACAAAAGCTATTAATTAAATATGCTTGTAGCTGATTTAAGCCTTATGGAAGAGAATACATCCAGAAGAATGCTTTTAAAAATGGACAAAAATATAAAATCTGCCTATAATGGGCATCTTGCCGCCTGAGAGAATTCATATTAGATATCGAAATTATTGATGAAACGAATTTGCTTGATAATTTCTTAGATTATTTATAAACATAAAAGAAAAGAGGAATAGGAGGAATTTTTCGGATGAGAGGCTTAAGGTCTGGTATAGAATTTATAGTGGCAATTCCTTCCTACATGGAGGCAGATACCATCCCTTATGTTACAAAACAGGTTGACCTCGGGCTCACAAAATACTTCGGCAATCTCAGGTCAATTATTCTTAATGTTGATAATAATAGCGAAGATGATACAAAGGGAGCATTTCTCTCCACGGATACCGAAACTCCAAAGCACTATATTACGACCCCTGAAGGAGTTAAAGGCAAAGGAAATAACCTCCTTAATCTTTTAAAGTTTGCTAAAAGCCATGCTGCTACCCTAAAGGCAGCTTTAACTGTTGATGCTGATCTGCGTTCGATTACTCCTGAGTGGATAAAGTACCTAGGTGAACCAATTCTTAAGGGCTGTGATTTCACTTTACCTCTGTATTCTCGGCATCAGTTCGATGGAACGATAACCAATCATATCTGCTATCCGCTGTTCTATGGCTTACTGGGTGAGGATTTGCGGCAACCTATTGGTGGTGAGCTTGGCTTTTCCCCGGCTCTTATGAATCACTGGTTAAAGCAAAAATGGGACCCTCAGGCAAAACAGTATGGTGTTGATGTCTTTATGACGCTCCACGCCATTTTCGGTAACTTCAAGGTTTGTGAAGCAGGCCTTGGGGCAAAAATACACAAAGCCAGTGCGCCAAAACTCGGGCCCATGTTTACTCAAGTGATTACAACATTATTTGATCTCCTTCTCTCCAGAGAGTCATCGTGGATAAGCCTTCCAGTGATAAAGCCTGCGCCTAAAAAAAGATTTGGCCTTAAAGAGCTAGGCCTACCGCAGGAACTGAAAATTAATATACGAGAGCTAAAAGACAAATTGAGGCAAGAATACTATCCAAGAGAAAAACTCCTTAAAAGAATTCTAAGTGATTATGCCAGTTCGCGCCTGACCAAAATGTTTGAACAAGATGTTTACAATATTGATATTCTCATGTGGACCCAGCTGGTTTATCATCTGCTCTTTTCTTACAGGGTTGGCTCTCATCAAGCCAAAAAAGATATTGTAGAAACTTTAAAGCCTCTCTATTTCACGCGTTCAGTAACTTTTAACTACATGACATGGCGTTATAGTCCAAAGTATGTCGAAGAAGCAGTACTCGAACAGGCTAAGGCCTTTGCAGCTCAAAAACCCTATTATCTAGGTTTGCATGTGAACGAAGTAAAAAAGAAGGCAACAAAGTAGCAGAAGGTCTGATCCTGTTCCTATTTAAAGCCCTACTTTTCTATCTTCATATCATCTAATTATCCAAGTTTTGCAAGTCTGAGTAACCATCTCCATTTCCGTTATTAGAAAAGGTTTTGGGAAATAGCCTGGCTCCCTTCAG
>CAYUXD010000138.1:0-6536 GCA_964448655.1 uncultured Eubacteriales bacterium | reverse complement strand
GTATAAAAAGTGGAGTAGAAGCTTTTAACGTCTTCTACGTTAAGGTCCCTCACTTCAGCTTCGTTCCCGATAACAGGATGACTGTAAGCTAGATTGGGGTAGAGTAGCCTGTCAAAAGTCAAGAAGCTTTCAAAATAAGGCTCGGTTGCTTTCCTGTGATGAATCTCTTCAATAAGTGCCTCCTTGGCTTTCTCTACATTTGCGGCTGTGATCTCGAGGAATTTCATCCTGTCAGATTCAAGCCAGAGTACCAGGGCAAGCTGGTGGGAAGGCACTGTTTGCTGGAAAATGGTTTTATCTGGAGTGGCAGTGGCGTTCAGATCTCCTCCAGTCCTGCGGATAAAGCTTATGTGCTGCATCCGGCTTACATTTTGTGAACCCTGGAACATCAGATTCTCTAGCAAATAGGCTAAACCTGTTTTTCCAGGCCGCTCATTGATGGAGCCGACATTGTAGGCAACAGCGACCGAGACAACAGGCAAGGAATAGTCTTCAGAGAGGATAACCTGCAGCCCGTTTTCTAATTTATATTGTTTGACAGGGAAAGAAAGACGTTGTTTCTCTTGAGCGTGAGCAGGAAAATTACTCAGAAGGAGAAATAGAAATTAGCCGAGTATCAGTAACCTGTTTTTAGATATGAGGCCTTTATTCATGACTGGAATTAGGAGTTTCTAAAAATAACACAAATATTAACTCAAATTCAAATAAAAGGGACAGGCTGCTTTTTTTGGGAAAGCTTTTTAGAGGAAAATAGTCAGTTCATCTCCTCCTCTGTAAAAGGGATAGCTCCCACAGAAAAAGTAGCCTGTCCCTTTTTTCGTCCTCTTTTTTATTGAAAATAAAGGCTTTTTGTGTTAGTTTTTCCTGCTATGTAAATTGATTATTCTATCAACCACGAGAGGTGATATATGAGTAAAGAAGGAAAGCATCTATTCACATCTGAATCTGTGACAGAAGGTCATCCGGACAAGATTTGCGACCAGATTTCTGATGCTATACTCGATGATCTTATAAAGCAGGATCCTAATAGCCGTGTGGCCTGCGAAACTCTGGTAACGACTGGCCTTGTTCTTATTGCAGGGGAAATAAGCAGTGAAGGCTACTGCGAGTTCCAGAAGGTTGTGAGGCAGACTATAAAAGAAATAGGATATACCAGGGCAACATACGGTTTTGATTACCACACATGCTCCGTCCTCTCCTCCATCCATGAACAGTCTCCCGACATAGCCAGAGGAGTCGTTGAGTCAGAGGATCATGAACAGGGAGCTGGGGATCAAGGCCTGATGTTCGGATATGCATGTAGAGAAACAGAAGAACTCATGCCCATGCCTATCATGTTGGCACATAAGCTGGTAAGGAGGCTGAGCCAGGTGCGCCGAGAAAAGATGTTGGACTATCTCAGGCCTGATGGAAAATCTCAAGTTACTATCGAATACGAAGGCAGCACTCCCAAAAGAGTGGAAACTGTCGTGATTGCTGCCCAGCACTATCCTGAAGTAGAAATGCGTGATTTGAGAGAAGATATCAAGCGGGTTGTAATAAAGGAGATCATTCCAGCTGGAATGCTTGATAAGAGCACAAAGGTTTTCGTCAATGAAACAGGCCGTTTTGAGCAGGGAGGCCCTTTAGCGGATTCAGGAGTTACCGGCCGTAAGATTATTGTGGATACATACGGAGGGGTCGGAAGCCACGGAGGAGGATGCTTTTCTGGAAAGGATCCGTCTAAAGTGGACCGTTCTGGTTCCTATATGGCGAGATACATAGCTAAGAATTTAGTAGCTGCCGGAATTGCCGATAAGTTAGAAGTGCAGATGGCTTATGCCATCGGTGTGGCTCAACCAGTCTCGTTAATGGTGGATTCTTTTGACACAGCAAAAATCTCAGAGGATAAAATAAAAGAATTGATTCGAGCCCATTTCGATCTTTCTCCAAGAGGGATGATCAAGGCTCTGGATTTACTCCGGCCTATCTACAAAAAAACAGCATGCTACGGACACTTTGGTCGCACAGAGAAAGAATTCACGTGGGAAAGAAATGATAAGGCCGACTCTTTGAAGAAAGATGCGGGGCTATAAAATAAAAGAAAAGAATGATAAAAGATAAAAATGGAGAAGAGAATGGATTATGATGTTAAAGATTTGAAGCTTGCAGAAAAGGGGAAGCTCAAGATGGAATGGGCGGCAAGATACATGCCTGTTCTTGGTTTAATAAAAGAAAAGTTTTCCAAAGAAAAGCCTCTCAAGGGAGTCAGGATTTCAGCTTGTTTGCACGTGACCAGTGAAACCGGAAACCTGATGAAAACTCTAAAAAAGGGAGGAGCGGAAATAGCCCTTACTGCATCAAATCCCCTCAGCACCCAAGATGAGGTTGCGGCAGCACTGGTGAAGAACGATAGTGTTCCTGTTTTTGCCATAAAGGGAGAGGACAATAAGACATACTACAAGCATATAAATCAGGTTCTCGATCAAAAGCCCCAGATAACTATGGATGATGGGGCCGATCTGGTATCTACCTTGCATTCCCAAAGAAAGAACCTCCTTAAACATGTCATCGGAGGAACAGAGGAAACGACTACAGGTGTGATTCGCCTTAAAAGTATGGCCAGGAATAAAGTCCTTCGCTATCCTATAATCGCGGTCAACGATGCCGACACAAAACATCTTTTTGATAACCGTTATGGAACAGGACAAAGCACAATAGACGGGATTCTCCGGGCGACTAATATTCTCTTAGCAGGAATAAATTTTGTAATCGCAGGCTACGGCTGGTGCGGACGGGGAATAGCCATGAGAGCAAAAGGAGAAGGAGCCAAGGTTATAATCTGCGAAGTGGATCCTCTTAGAGCCTTAGAAGCTGTCATGGATGGTTTTCAGGTTATGCCTTTAAAAGAGGCTGCTAAGATCGGCGATGTATTTGTCACAACCACAGGAGACAAGGATATCATAAACAGAGATCATTTCTTGAGGATGAAAGATGGAGCCGTTGTTGCCAATTCTGGCCACTTTAATGTCGAGATCGACATCCCAACGCTGGCGAAGCTTTCCCAAAAAAAGAGAAAAATAAGAGATTTTGTCGAAGAGTACAGCTTGAGGAATGGAAGAAAAATTTATCTCCTGGCTGAAGGACGATTGATCAACCTGGCTGCGGCAGAGGGGCATCCGGCCACGGTCATGGATATGAGTTTTGCCAACCAGGCGCTCAGTGTTTTACACCTGCATAGAAAAGGGAAAAGCTTAAAGAAAGAAGTTTATGGGGTCCCGGAAAAAATCGACAAGGAGATCGCTCGCTTGAAGCTTAAAGCTCTTGGAATAAAAATTGATAGACTCACCCCTGAACAGAAGAAATATCTTGCTGGCTGGCAGGAAGGAACATAGGGGGTCAGGTCTTGTTTTTTGCTTGGTCTTGACTCAGGATATTTTTAAGCACACTTTTCTTTCTAATACCAATCTTTTTTATGACTAATAATCCACATTCAAGATTCAATCCTTATTTAGTTAATTTTTTTATGGTTGGATGGCAAAAAACAAGACCTGACCCCTATTTACCTATTTATTTTATCAATTTTAGGTATTGATCGATTTCCGCTTTCTTTGCAGGCTCGATGACTCTGGCTGAAATCTTAACAAATATCTCCTTTGCCTTGTCGAATTCATTGTTTTTGAAATATGCAACTGCGAGGTTGAAGTTGATATCTACATCCTTTTCTCTTGCATCCTCCCGAAGTGTCTCCAGGGCTATCTTGTAACTATCAATCGCCTTTACAAAATCGTTTAAACCCTCATATATAATACCCCTAAGGTTGTGAGCCATGACCATACGTCTGTTTATTCCAAGAGCCTTTTCAACATGATTTAAGGCCTCTTGAAGGTTGCCCTTTGTCAGGTATATTCTTGCCAGGTTATAGTAGGAGTTATCCTTGGCTGTGTAGTTTTCATCTGAAATAGCAATCCTAAACTCTTTTTCAGCTTCATCGAGGCGGCCCATCTGCTGGTAAATAGCTCCGAGGGCGTTGCGGGCGTCGGTTAAAGCGGGATTAATCTTTAGACAATTTTGAAGATGTTTTACAGATTCCTCGAAGTTTCCGTTCATTGAGTGTGATAAACCAAGGGCGTATAGAGCGAGATCATAGCGGGGATTGATCTTGAGGGCCCTGTTAAGATATTTGATTGCTTCATCAACAATACCCTCGTTCAGGTAAAAGAGGCCCATGTTATACTGGTATTGAGGATCATTATTTCTTGCATCTTCGATTTTTTTCTGGGCCGAAGCACAAAGAATAAAATTCAGACAGATAAAAATGATAAATATTAATTTGCATCTCATTTTCTTACTCCTTTCGAATCTTTATTCACTTTTCAGTTTTCTCATCATCAGGTCTTGAAGAGCAGCTCTGGGGTCTTTTTTCTTGTAGAGTACTTGATAAATTTGCTCACAGATAGGCACTTCAACTTTTTCCCTTTTTGCCAGTTGATGAACACAAAGAGTTGTGCTGATTCCTTCGGCTACCGTTTTCATGGTAGAGACTATCTCTGGGAGAGATTTGCCCTTCCCCAATTCATAGCCCGTATACCTGTTCCGGCTCAATTTCCCTGTGCAGGTGAGGACGAGATCCCCGATGCCAGCTAATCCTGCGAAAGTTTCCATCCTTGCTCCTAATTTTACACCTAATCTTGTCACTTCCGCTATCCCTCTTGTTATTAAAGCTGCTATTGCATTACTGCCGAACTGAAGGGAATCTGAAATTCCGGCTGCTATGGCAATGACGTTCTTAATGGCTCCGGCAAGTTCCACTCCGATTATATCGTCCGAAGTGTAAGTGCGGAAAGTGTGGGATGAGATAAGATGCTGGAGTTTTTTAGCCATATCCTGGTCTTTTGAAGCTAAGACCACTGCGGTGGGATGATGTTCGGCAACTTCCTTGGCGAAACTCGGACCAGAGAGGACAGCGATGTTGGGGACAAAGAAAGGAGAAAATACTTCCTCCATCACCTCGCTCATTCTTTTTAGCGATTTTTCTTCTATTCCTTTCGTAAGGCTGATGATCAGATGATTGGAAGAGAGATGCGAAGCGATCTCCTCATAAATTCCTCGACAGAATTTGGACGGGACGGCGATGAAAACAATGTCTGAAGATGCCACAGCCTCTTTCATGTCATTGAAAAAGGAAACCGGAGGAGGAAAGACAAATCCGGGCAAAAAAGTTCGGTTTCCTTTATACCGCAACGCTTCTTCGTAAACATCTTTCTCTCTTATCCAGAGCTTGGTTTTGATGTTCAGGCGGCCAAGATGGAGGGCAAAAGCACTTCCCCAGCTGCCGCCGCCAATAACACTTGTTTTCATCTTGTTTTCTCTCCTAATTTTCTTTCTTTTCCTTGAACGAGCCTTTCAATATTATCCCTGTGCATCAACATGATTAAAAAGAAAAGGGTAAAGCTCAAGTAGGCAATTTCAGCTTCGACGTTGAAAAGAAATATAAAGAAGGGATAACTCAGAGTAGCAAGGAGAGAGCCCAAGGAAACATACCGGCTCGCTCCGCCAACTATTAGAAATACAACCAGGCAGAGGAGAAAAGGCTTGAAAGCCAAAATAGAATAGGCACCAAACGTGGTTGCTACTCCTTTTCCACCTTTAAACTTTATGTATACAGGGAAACAATGGCCTAAAACCGCTAAAAACCCGCAAATCAGGGCAAATTGTTTGTCCTGAAAAAATTTCAACGCAAAAAAAACAGGTAGGAATCCTTTGAGGAAATCTATCACCAATACCGGAAGAGCAAACTTCCATCCTTTAAGGCGAAGTAAATTTGTGGCACCCGTGCTATGGCTTCCAAAGTCACGGATATCTTTTTTTTCACTGATATAAAAGAAGATATACCCCATTGGGATGGATCCGAGAAGATAAGAGAGGATGGCAACTATTATTTTCATTTAAGTTCGAATTCAGAAAGAATAGAGTACTCAGCTCCTGTAGGCTTGAGAGTACTCTGGATAAAGCTTATTTTATCTGCTTTCATTTCTCCAAAATTTCTATCCCTGTATTTTTCAAGGAGCAACAGGGTCTCTTTTATGTTAAATAAATTTTTAACTCTTCCGAGCGTAAGATGTGCGTGAAATTGGCGCCGCTCTCTTGGAAAACCCAATTTTTCAAGCTCTCCTTCCAGGTGAGCGTGAAGACCTGTAAGAGTTTCTTCTTCTTCGATTCCAACCCAGAGCACCCTTGGATTTTTCATCCCTGGAGGGAAGGAGCCTGTCCCTTTAAATTTCAGGGAAAAAGAATCATATTTTTTTGAAATCATCTTCAAGACATTTTCAATTTCTGGAACTTTCTCTCGATTGATCTCACCTAAAAACTTGAGAGTGAGATGCATTCCTTCGTGCCTGATCCACCTGATATTTTTATGTCCTTTATCCAGCTCGTCAATGAGAAGGGAGAGAGCTTTTTTGATATCCGGATTGAGGTCGATAGCGATGAAAGTTCTCATTTCAGGCCTCTTTCCCTTTTTTATTTTTACCAAGATGTCTTCGCACCATGTCCAG
>CAYUXD010000137.1:0-6545 GCA_964448655.1 uncultured Eubacteriales bacterium | reverse complement strand
AAAACACATACTTCCTCCTTTTTTCCGGCATTTTACTTGAGGATCACGGTAATACCAGCAGCGCGGTCTCTGACACAGGTTTCCTCCCACAGTACCCATATTCCTGAGTTGAGGTGTGGCCACAGAATTGGCAGCTTCATGAAGAGCAGGATAATCATTTTTTATCAGAGGATCTTCAGCCAGTTGAGTTAAGCTTGTCAAAGCACCGATTCGAACTCCATCCTTTTCCTTTTTAATGTAGGAAAGATCAGGAATAGATTTAAGGTCCACTACGACTTCTGGTTCGATTATCTCATCTTTGATCTCAGCCAGAAGGTCTGTCCCTCCAGCCATTAGGTGATACATATCTTTTTTGTCGATTGTTAAAGACGTTACCTGGTTAATTGTTTGGGGCTCGGCAATTTTAAAATTAATCATCAGCCTACCTCCTTCCGTTTCAAAGCTTGGAGGACCTTATCAGGAGTCATCGGTATTTCTCTGACATGGACTCCGATGGCATTATAGACTGCGTTGGCAATAGCGCCGGCAGGGGGAATACGGGGTGGTTCACCAAGTCCTTTAGCACCCAGGATGTTTATTCTGGGATCGACCATGTCCACAACTAGGGGGATTATCTCGGGAATATCCAGGGAGGTAGCAATTTTATAATCCCTCAAATTTGGATTAACCACATTTCCGGTTGTATTATCCACAACCCTTTCTTCGAAGAGGGCTGTGCTTACTCCTTGAGTAATCCCCCCGATGATCTGGCTCTCTGCTGTTAGTTTGTTCATGAGTCTTCCTATTTCATGAACACCGACAACTTTGAGAACTTTTACCTGACCCGTCTCTGTATCCACTTCTACCTCAGCAAAGTGAGCTCCAAAAGTGTTATAGGCGAAGCCAGAAGGACGTCCGATGTATTCGCCATGGAAAACTTTTTCTCTGGTTAGTCTTCGTTCTTTACGTAATTCATCGAGCAGTTTTTTATAGCCGATCGATTGAGCTGGATTGTTTTTATTCGAAAATTTCCTGTTTTCTATGTTGACATCATCGGGTTTTATTTCCAGTTTTTCTGCTGCCATCTTTTTGAGAAAATCAGCAGCTTTAAGGGCGGCATCTCTTACGGCTGGGGCAACAGAAGGAGTTGTCGTGCTTCCCCCAGAGGAGCCACACCAGGGATACTCAGTACTTCCGATTTTTACTGTAACATCTTCTGGCTTTAATCCTAAAGTTTCTGCTGTGACGGTTGCCATGTAGGTCCTTGTACCGCAGCCGATGTCCTGGGTTCCGCAGACAGCTTCAACACTTCCGTCCGGATGAAGTTTGATATCGGCCAGGGTTCCAGGTCTTCCCACTCCCCACCATATCTGACTGGCCATCCCCAGTCCCCGGCGGACCTTTCCATTTCCTTCTCCAGGCTTCTTATTCCTTCTCTTCCAGCCGATCTTATCTGCTCCTATTTGATAACACTTATCCAGTCCTTTTGAAGAGTAGGGTATATCTGTGTCTCCCAGGTTTCTGGTGCTGTAGTTTTTCTTTCTTAATTCTAAGGGGTCTAAATTGATCTCGTCGGCCAGCTCTTCCAGGAGGCCTTCAAGGGCAAAAGTTCCCTGGACATGACCAGGAGCTCTTGCGGGCCGTGAAGCACCGGTATTTGTGAAAACCGAGTATTCTTCGACTTTAACATTGGGACACCTGTAAACGTCGATCAGCGGTTCTGAGCATCTATCTCCTCTGCCGATTCCTCCGCTGGTATAATTCTTCAGGTAGAGGGCGGTGAGGGTTCCATCCTTCTTTACTCCCCCTTTTATGGTCTGCAGGCTTGAAGGGCGGTTCCCCACACAGAGGGAATTCTCTTTTCTGGAGAGAATTATTTTTACGGGCTTATTGGCCTCTTTAGCAAGCATTGCTGCTGTAACTGTATAATCGTTCAGCCCCAGTTTGCTGCCGAATCCGCCTCCCATGTATTGCTTTATGACTTTTATCCGGCTCGCCGGAATTTTCAGGACTTGCGCCAGGCCATCCCTGACACCAAAAATGGCCTGGGTGGAGTCCCAGACAGTCAGCCTCTCTCCTTCCCATTTGGCTACACTGCCATGGGTTTCAGCGGGATGATGGACCTCCACAGCTGTTTTATAGGTACGCTCTAACACAAGGTCAGCTTCCTTGAATCCTTTATCGATGTCGCCCCGAGTGTATTCATTGAATTTCTGGACATTTGGCCCATCGTGAACCTGGGGTGCTCCTTCTTCCATAGCCTTTTCTTCGGTGACTGCAAAAGGAAGGGATTTATATTCGACTTTTATTAATTTTAGAGCTTGCTCTGCCGTTCTCTCATCCGCTGCTGCCACAGCCGCAACCTGTTCTCCTGCATATATGACGCGTCCTTCTTTGAGCTGGATCGCAGCTTTAACTCCGGGCAGGCTCCGAGCCTGGCTTAAGTCCATAGAAATAATTTCTGCGCAGGCGTGAGGGCTTCTTAATATCTTTCCATAGAGCATTCCTCTGAGCTTAATATCGTGAGTGTAAGGAGCTCGACCGGTGACAATTTTTTTCCCATCTATTCTCGGAGTGGATTTACCGATGATTTCAAATTTATCCTTTTCGGGCGATGGAACAACTTCAGGTTCTTCTGTTTTCTTATCCCTGAATTCTTCATAATAGAGGAGATTGGCATCTTCGGTATCGGCAAAATTTTCTTTTTTTGCCATTCTATGACCTCCTCATGTTTTTTGAAGCAGCAGAGACAGCGTCATAGATCTTTGAATAGTTCCCGCAGCGGCAGAGGTTTCCCGATAGAGCATTTTTTGTTTCTTCCATGGTTGGATTTTTATTTTTGTTAAGGAGAGCCACAGAAGATATGATAAATCCTGGAGTGCAGAAGCCGCACTGGTATCCGTCTTTTTCGATAAATGCCTGTTGAACAGGGTGAAGCTTTTCCTTAGTTTCTAATCCTTCGATTGTAGTGATTTTTTTGCCATCTGCTCTTACGGCAAGATAGAGGCAGGAGTAAACGGGATTTCCATCCAGGAGAACCGTGCACCCTCCGCATTCGCCCCGCGCACACATCATTTTTGTCCCGGTCAAGTTCAACCTTTCTCTTAAAACATGGAGAAGAGTTTCTCTTGGTTCAACTACCAGGGAGAATTTTTTCTCATTGACAGTGAGAGAGATTTGTTTTTTGGAATAGAGAGGGATGTTTCCTTTCTTTGTCCGGAGAGAATCGATATCCTGGGCAAGGAGCTGGGGGACGACAGTCGCGCTTAAAGCTCCGCCCCCGAATCCTTTTAAAAAATCCCTTCTTGTAAATGTCTTTCTTTTCCTCTTTTTGGCCTTTTCCATTTTGCCTCTCCTTTTCAGGAAAAGATATTATTTGCTTATCCCAGCCTGATAAGAGCGATGATTGCCAGGCATAAGATGAGAGTTGCAGGTGAGACAAGATATCCAAGTTTTCTTGCTTGATTCGATTTTTCAAGCGTAGTCTCTAAGGTTCTAATCTTCACGCCGGCCCATAATCCGAGGGGAACGGTGACAACGGAGATAAAAACAGCCAGAGGAGCGTAATAGAGGGAGAGAGGGTAGCCTGTTCCTTGAACAACACAGGCAGGGATTCCTGTCGCATATTTCACGAGAGGAAAGAGGTTTACGGCCAAGAGGGCAGTTATTCCTCCCAGGAGAGCCTGGCTTCCAATCTTTTGCTTCCGTTTTTCAGTGAATATCGATATCAAAACCAGAAAAGCAGCTCCTTCCATAAGGAAGGCAAAAATAGGATTTGCTACGGCTCCATGCTGTACAGGCAGGGAAAGAAGCAGGGCGTCAAACATTTTAAAGAGGCTGGCTACGACGATGAGCAGAGCAACACCAAGGGTTTTTCGAGTCAAGATCCAAGTGGCAGCTATAAAAAAGAGAGCAGCTCCTGTCATTATAGAACCAGAAAAAAGAGAAGCACAGCTTCGGAGCCACATACCCAGGGCAGCTTCGGAAAAACCCCATACGGCTCCGAGCATTATAACAATGCCCAGGTAAGATTTGGGAATGTTTTTTTCCATGCTTTCCTCCTTACATATTTGGTTTCATCATTCTAAATATTTAGGTTTGTAATTCTAAATATTTTTATGGATTATAAATTTCTTTTTTTCTTTTTACAACCTTTTCTTCTTTTTAAGTTAATGGGGTCATTAATGGGGTAAAAGTAGCCTGTCCCCTTTTTATCTTTATATTTTTTGAATCTCTCTTCTGAATTTTGCTTTTTCTTTAATTTTTATTTTCTGGATCTTACACAGATAAGAAGGAATTTCCCCTAAAGGATTTCCAGAAAAAGATGCGTTTACCGGGCATACTGCACAATTCTCCAGCTCCGGGCAAAGGAAGCAGTCCAGGCGAGAAGCCGAAAAGTTGTCCATGGAAAGCCGGGCATAGTTTGAAGAAATCCGGGGATATATGGTTTTATGATTCTCGATAAAATCATCCAGCTGGCCAAAATAGAATTTCTGATATTCAGGGGAATTTTCTTTACCTCTAAAATAATCCGGAAAAAGAAAGCATCCCCAGATTCCTTCATCGGGGGTAACTGCCAGTCTGTCCTTCCCGGCTGCGCAGTAGAAAATCCCTTTCCCTGACTCTTCTCTGAAGTTTACGACTGGGATCTTGCCTTTTCTTTTGTGGTTGCTAACAAGGATTTTCCTCAGCTTCTTCATTTCATCTTCTAATTTCAGCAGAGAAACTTGATTCCAGGGTTTGATCACGGACAGAGAAAAGTGGATATTATGAACGCCAAGATCCATGATGAATTTAATCGATTCTGAAATATAGTCAACAGTCGT
Source organism: uncultured Eubacteriales bacterium (assembly GCA_964448655.1). Classification (GTDB taxonomy): domain Bacteria; phylum Acidobacteriota; class Aminicenantia; order Aminicenantales; family Aminicenantaceae; genus SOIV01. Next base: position 1,740 of record CAYUXD010000137.1, on the reverse strand, counting down.
CGGGGTGAAAACACTGTTAACTTCAAGATCTATATCGGGGCAATCTAATAATTCTTCAATGGTAGAGACTGTCTTTTTAAAACTTCCTTTCTTTCTCAAAACATCCTGGGCCAAACCATCAAAGCTCAATTCAACTAAAAATTTATGCTCGTTAAAAAATTGAATTATCTCTTCTGTGATCAGGCTTCCGTTGGTGGTTAGGGAGTAATTAGCTCTTTTTTTGAATACTTTATTTTTTTCGTTCAGGAAAGGTACAGTCTTTCTTATAAGGTTAAAAGAGAGGAGAGGTTCTCCTCCGTAGAAATTAAAATGATAATTTTTTGTTAGCTTTGGTAAAAAAAAACGAGGCTTTTGTTAACTGTGGAGTAGCTCATATATTTTTTTACTCTCGTCTTATAACAATACTCGCATTCGAAATTGCAGTCATCCGTCACGATTAGAGTTAGGCTGGAAAAGTTCATCCTGATTTTATAAATTTATGATTCAGGTGTCTTAAATGGTTTAAAATTTTACTGGCTGCTTAGTTATTATCTTATGAAAATTGAGCCGTGCAAATTTAAGGAAGTTTAATAGGTTGAATTATGGTTATCTTATGAAAAGTCTTCCACCAGGGCACATTCTTCCTTTACCCGGCTGAGGATTTCCTTTGAACGTCTGCGAGAGGTAGCTTATGACTCCTTCTGCTCTTTTTTTCTTTTCTCCAGCAGGCATGGATTTTACTACGGTTTTTAATTCTTCCAGGCATTTCTGGACATTTGGAGTAACTCGAATTGTTTTACTTTTAGCCATGGGTTTCTCCCTTATTTTTTATTATTTTTTTAAATTCTTCTTCTCCTCTGACTCTGTCGAAATTCCTTTCAATATCAATGTATTTAAGAAAAACATAGCGCATTTTTATAATTGTTGCCTTATCAAAGAAGGATCTCAAATATTTATAGCCTAATTCTTCCATTCCCAAACTAAGATATATAGAAGCCAATCTTATGCAATCATTTAAAACAAATTCTTGGGGAGATATGAGATTGTTATCATCGATTATTCTTAAAGCATTTTCTCTTTCCCCTCTTTGGGAATAAATCATCCCTAGATAAAACAAGGAAGCAATTTTGAGATCCAGGGGAGCACTATTAAACTCCTGGAATATAGCCTTGCTTCTATCTAGATCTCCCAGATAATAATAAATTTCTCCTAACCTGAATTTAGCCATCAAGGAAGAATCATTCTTTTCAACGATACTACAGATATGTATCGCCTCATAAAATTCTTTATTCAGCATCAAAAGCTCGGCGTAAACTAAATTATTTATTCCGTAAGGATTCAGCCAAAAACTTTTTTCCTTATAATCTAAAGCCTTCTTGAAATCAGCTTCATCCCCTTCTTCTCCGAATCTCATAAAGTAACAATATCCAAGTATTGAATTTAGTTGAGCATTATCTGGGTATTTTTTAATTCCTTCCTCGGCTAATTTAAAAGCTAATGCTTTTAAATTTTCATTAAAGCCTAGTTCCTTTATAAGATAAACTTCGGTTAGAGTTGAGTAATATTCTGGAAGATCAGGAGATATTGTTTGAGCTTCTTTAAGCAGGTCTTCGGCTTTATTTGTCCATTTCAGGTCAAAGTCCCAGTTAAAATTTACATAATTAGAATAGCAGTGAGCCAACCCGATGTAAGCCAGGGCAAAGTTTCTATCGATTTCAATAGCCTGGTTAAAAAGAGTAATGGCTAATTCATTGCTTGCCG
>CAYUXD010000136.1:3872-6568 GCA_964448655.1 uncultured Eubacteriales bacterium | reverse complement strand
ACTGGCAGAAGCCCTGGAAAGAGGGAAAATTTGGGGGGCAGGTTGGGATGTTTATGAAAGAGAGCCTGAAATCGAAACAAAGCTTTTTTCTCTGGACAATGTTGTTCTTCTTCCTCATATAGCAAGCGCCACCTACGAAACTCGACTCAAAATGGCCATGATGGCTGCTCGCAATCTGGTCCAGGGATTGAAAGGTGAAAAGCCTGAGAATCTCGTTGTCTAGGCCAGCCGGTATATTAGTAAGGATTTGATTAATAAAACCCCTTTTAGATTCCTATCTGCTCTCATAAGGTGGGCTTGATAAATCAAGCCCCCACAATTCCTTTTTATCTCCATAAAGTGGGCTTGATGAATCGAATCCCTGTATTATGATTTTCAGTCTCCGTTTTCCACTCTCTCTTTTACGTGCTCTTACTTCTTATTTTTCGGTTTTCTTTTTTTTCTTGCTTTTTTCCTTTTGCTAAGCTAAGCGGTTCATTCATGCTTCCACTTCTGAAACCAGCAAGGTCTAAGGCTATGTAGATATATCCGGATTTCTTAAAATTTTTAATAACTGCCTCCCTAACCTTCTTATCTGTTATCTTAGGAAATTCAGACGGTTCTATCTCAATCCGGGCAATCTGACCGTGATGTCTCACTCTTACTTGAACAAAGCCCAATTTTCTAAGGCATTCCTCAGCCCGGGCAACCTGTTTTATATTTTCCTTATCGATTTTTGTGTAATAAGGAAAGCGTGAAGAAAGGCAGGCTAAAGAAGGCTTGTTCCAGGTGGAAAGGCTGGATCTTTTAGAAAGCTGTCGTATTTCGCTCTTTCTCAGATGAGCTTCCTTCAACGGCGACCGGATACCCAGCTCCTCAGCGGCTTTCGTTCCCGGCCTGAAGTCAGACGTATCCTCATAATTTGAGCCGTCCAGAATGCAGGGGATGCCCCCAGCTTCTGCAATATCTTTAAGCTTCGAAAAAAGCTCCTTCTTGCAAAAGTAACATCGTTGGGGAGGATTGTTGGCAAAGTCAGAGCTTTCAAGCTCCTTGGTTTCGATAACTTTATGACGAATATTAAATTTTTCTGCAAATCTTATGGCTTCTTCCCTTTCTTTCTGCGGGTACGTCTCCGAACTGGCAATAACCGCTAAAACATTCTTTCCTAAAACCTCGTGGGCGGTCTTCAAGAGGAAAGTGCTGTCCACCCCACCCGAGAAAGCCACCAGGACGCCTCCCATTTTTTGAAGAATATTCTTTAATTTCTCATATTTTAACAGCGTAACTTTGGGTATCTCTTTTATTTCTACAGTGTTCATTCTATTCATAATTATTCTCATAGCCTGTTATATGGTCTTTCTAGTTTATATTTTTACCTTAATAAGGTGGGTTTGATGAATCAAACCCCTACAATTCCTTTTTACCTTAATAAGGTGGGCTTTATAAATAAAGCCCCTACACAAGATATATCAAATCCCTACACAAGATATATCAAATCCCTACACAAGATATATCAAATCCCTGCAAGAGATAAATCAAGCCCCTGCACAAGATAAATCAAGCCCCTACAAGTTTTTTGACCTCTTTCACGAATTCAGTGATGATTTCGCGCTCTTTTAAGCTACGGTGTATTTTACCTTTCTTAAACAGCACACCTTTCCCTCGCCCGCAGGCTAAGCCTATATCAGCTTCTTTAGCTTCACCGGGTCCGTTGACCATGCAGCCCATGACCGCAACATCAAAAGTACTTTTTATCGAAGAAAGACGCTTCTCGATCTCGGAAACGATTTTAATAAAATCAACCTCACACCGACCGCAGACAGGACAAGAGATTATATTAAGACCTCGGGAGCGAAGTCCGAGGCTGGAGAGGATTAAATAGCCAACACGAACCTCCTCTTCAGGGGGCGCTGTCAGAGAGACTCTTAGGGTATCCACCAACCCCAGGCTCAGAAGAAGAGCCAAGCCCACAGAAGATTTTACTGACCCGGGAACCAGACTCCCTGATTCTGTTATTCCAGCATGAAAAGGATAGTCAACTTTATCGGCCAAAAGCTTGTAGGCTTCGACTGTCCGGATAACGTCAGAAGCTTTCAGCGATATTTTGATATGAGGAAAGTCCATATCCTCCAGAATTTTCACGTGTCTCAAAGCACTCTCAACCATAGCCTCTGGGCAAGCTTCCCCATATTTGCGGAGCAACCCTTTCTCAAGGGAGCCTGAATTTACACCAATCCTTATAGGAATAGCACGATCCTTCGCCGCCCGCACAACTTCCTTGACTTTCTCCTTAGAACCAATATTGCCTGGGTTGATGCGCAAGGCATCAGCACCTTTTTTAAGGGAAGCTAGGGCCAGTCTGTAATCAAAATGGATATCAGCCACAAGCGGAAGCGATACTCGTTTCTTTATTTCTCCGAATGCTTCGGCCGCTTCTTTGTCCGGAACAGCAATACGAACTACTTCACACCCTTCCTTTTCCAGTCTTTTTATCTGAGCTACTGTTTGTTCGATGTCCTTTGTGTCTGTTTTTGTCATGGATTGGACAACAATAGGAGCACCTCCACCGATAGCCACATCTCCGATTTTTATCTGTCTTGTCTTCCGCCGCTTGATAGACGATTTTGGGTTTGGATATTGAAAATCACAGGAATTAGAGTTATCTATTTTTTTCATTAGTAATAAATCCTATTTATATCCATAAGTGCGGGCTTGAT
>CAYUXD010000136.1:0-3772 GCA_964448655.1 uncultured Eubacteriales bacterium | reverse complement strand
GGGCTTGATAAATCAAGCCCCTACAATTCCATTCTTAGAAAATGGGGCCTGGCCCCATTTTATGGCCCCATTTTTCGTTTGATTAATCAAGTCCCTGTAAATTTATTTCCAGAAAAGAAAACTTTCCCAACCTTTGGGAAGATTCCTGGCAACATCATTCAGGATCACAAAGACAAACAAGAGAATAAAAATAATAAATCCAATCTGCATCACAGTTTGTTTTACCTTAGCACTGAAATCTTTTCGGAATAATCCCTCCAGACTCAGGACAAGAATCTGTCCTCCATCCAACAGAGGAATAGGAAAGAGATTGACTATTCCCAGTTGGAGGCTGATGAAGGCGATAAAGCCCATCAGAGCAAAAAAACCCATGCGGAAAAAGGTGCGAGAGAACCTTGCTATTTCTATAGGTCCTGCGATCTGCGTTGCCGATGCTTCTCCTGCTGCCAGGTCCTTCACATAGTTGACAAGCACAAAGGTTAGCTTCCAGTTCTCTTTAATACTTCGACCAATGGCAGAGAAAAAGCCAAATCTCCTGAGCTCAGACTTCATTCCTGTCCCGATTCCTATTTTCCCGACTTTTCCGTCGAGGCGAGGCGTGATCTGGAAGGTTAAAATCTCTCCATCCCTGTCAACAAGGAATTCAAGCTCCTTTCCAGGATTTTCCGCGACTATTTCCAGAAATCGATAATAATAGACAAGCTCGCCGTTAATAGCCAGGAAGACATCCCCTACTTTTAGCCCAGCTTCCTCAGCAGGAGATCCAGGGAAGATATAAGTTACCTGGACCAAAATCTTGGGGTAAAAACCAGCATAGCCCATCTCTAATCTTGTCTTGCTCTCAGTCATCAACTGAACTTCGAGTATTTGCTCTCCTCTTTTGCACTCTATGGTTATCAGTCTTTTGGGCTTGGTTCCCACGGCTATTTCCACATCACTCCAGGTTTTTGTCTTTCTGTTGTTGATGCTCAGGATTTCATCATTAACCTTTAAGTTTGTATTTTTTGCGGGAGAGTCAGGATCAATCCAACCAATTACAGGCTTCTGTTCCGAATACTCAGGAACAGTAACTCCAACCATGCTGATAATCGAGACGAGCACCAAAGCAAGAAAAATATTCATCAGTGAGCCGGTAACCAAAACCAAGAATCTCTCCCATCTTTTCTTGGCCATAAAATCATGGGGGGCAAGCTCCTCTTTCTGCTCATAAGACTCCTCTCCAGAAAACTTAACGAAACCGCCGATCGGCACCAGGCTAATCCGGTAATCCGTATCACCTTTTTTGACGCCAAAAAGCCTTTTGCCAATACCCCAGGAGAAAACTTCTACTCTAATCTTCAAGAGCTTGGCCATGAAAAAGTGTCCTAATTCATGAACGAAGACAAGGACGCCAAAGACAATCACGAAAGATAAGAGCGTTTCTAAGATTGTAAAAATTTTTGCCATTTCAAGACCTTCTTTTCAGTAGATCCAAGGATACCCGCCTCGTTTCCCTGTCCACATCGAATATATCCTTTAAACTTTGAATTTTTCTTTTTTGATGATTCTCGACAATCTCTGTTACAACCTCTGAAATATCCATAAATTTTATTCTCTGTTCGAGAAAAGCAGAAACCACCACCTCGTTGGCGGCGTTAAGGGCAATCGGGAAACTTTCTCCCTCTTCTAATGCCAGACGAGCAAGTTTGATAATCGGAAATTTTTCTGTATCAACTTCATAAAACTCCAGGGCTTTTATCTCGGATAAATTCAGCGAAGGCAATAGGGAATCTTCTCTTTCGGGATAAGTCAAAGCATACTGGATAGGAATTTTCATATCAGTCGGGCTGAGCTGGGCCAAAACAGACCCATCACTCATCTCAACAAGGGAATGAACGATGCTTTGGGGATGAATCAAAATCCCCAGTTGCCGGGGCGCAAGACCAAAAAGCCAGCGGGCCTCAATCAACTCTAATCCTTTGTTCATTAAAGTCGCTGAATCAATAGTAACCTTTTTGCCCATTTTCCATCGGGGATGATTCAAGGCTTCCTCAAGAGAAATATTATTCATTTCAGAAGGGGACTTCGAGAAAAAGGGACCACCAGAAGCCGTCAGGATTACTTTCTTTACGTTTTCCATCTCTTCCTTGGCCAGGCACTGGAAAACGCCACTATGCTCACTGTCAACAGGGATGAGTTGAGCTCCAAACTCTCGGACCCTATCCTGGATCAAAGGACCGGCTACAACCATAGACTCTTTGTTGGCCAGAGCAATTTTTTTCCCTTCTTGCACTGCAGCAAGAGTTGGTCTTAACCCATCTATGCCTGTTATAGCCGAGATAACAATGTCATTTTCCGAAAAACTGGCCACTTCTTCCGCTCCCTCTTGAGCGAAAGTGACTTGAATGGATTTTCCTTTAAATTTCCGTCTGAGATCCTCGGCTTCTTCCTTTTTCTCCAGCGAGACAATTTTTGGCCTGAATTTTTCAACTTGCTTCTCTAGAAGCTGGGTATTGCGGCCGGCAGTAAGCCCGACAACCTTGAACCTGTGACTGAGCTTATCGATGACTTCGAGGCTGCTGCGGCCGATAGAGCCGGTTGAGCCAAGGACTGAAATATTTTTCATTTTATCTCAAAACTTTGTTTTCTCTTCTCTAATCCCAAAAAAATTTAATAAAAAAATAGAAAAAGGGTGCAGCTAATATGAGACTATCCACTCGATCCAAAAATCCGCCATGACCGGGAAGTATATTGGAGGAGTCTTTTACTCCCACCGCTCTTTTGAAAAGAGACTCCAAAGGATCGCTTATCTGGGCCACTGCATGAACAAGAAAGCCACAGAGGATAGCCTTCCAGAGAACAGTATCTGGCAACAAGACCTGCTGTGCAGCAAGCGCTCCCAAACAGGCAGTCAAAATCCCGGCGATGCTTCCCTCCCAGGTTTTTCGGGGGCTGGCTATGGGCACGATTTTTCGCCGCCCCCAGAGGCTTCCGATTAGGTAAGCTCCTGTATCCCCTACAATAATCACCACTAAAAGAAAATAGATGTAAAACGGGCCTCTTTCTTCCATCAGTGGGTAGAAAAAATTGAGGGTAAAGCTCAAATAAAAGGCGCCAAAAAACGTCAGGGCAATCGAAGAATGAGAGGATGCAAGCCTCTCCAGTGTATTGTAATAAATGAGGAAATATAAACCAGCCACAAGAAGAGCTACAAATAAAGCTAGCTCAACGGAGATTTCTTCAAAGTAGAAGGAAGAGCTTATGATCAATGCCAGAGCAATTCCGAGTGTTCTGTGAGGATAGATTTTTTTTGCTGAAAATAGGTTGTAGAATTCAAAAAGAGAAGCCAATATCAAAATCTGTAATACAATGAAAAAACCAAGAAGGGGCATAAATTGTATAACCAAAAAAAAGATGGTCAACAGCACAAAGGCAGTAAGTGTCCTTTTAAGAAAGCTCATTTTGTTAAAAAAAATAGAGGGAACCCTTCAGGGATAAATAATCTAGTTTTCATATTGAGGGTTTGTCTTCTCAAGATGCATGCCTCTCCAATTCAGGGAATAATCTCTCAGGATCTTTTCCTTAAGGATATCTTTTGTTCCTTGTTTCCCAATCCTGAACAGAACAGCCGGAGAATAACTAATTTTGATCCCCTTGGGGATAGATATCTCCAAACCTCCTTTCTCTCTTCTGGTAATCGACAAGCGCTTGAAGCAGGTGCTTCTTCCGGAAATCAGGCCAAAAGTCCTGAGTAATCCAGATCTCAGCATAAGCAATCTGCCACAATAAAAAA
>CAYUXD010000135.1:0-6576 GCA_964448655.1 uncultured Eubacteriales bacterium | reverse complement strand
TCACCCAGCCTGATCAATGTTTGTGGTTTTTCCAACCCATCTCTTTCCCGGAAAAAAAGATGCCTCCTCCGATCAATCGGGCAGGACATGCTTGAGAGTATCAGGGTTGATGGTGATGTAAAAATCGCTTCCAAGATAAAGAAGAGGATGAATTTTTCCTGTGTTGAGCACTCCTTCTGAGTTGAAACTTTTCTCTTCTTCATGAATTGCTAAGACTTCACCAGCGAAAAGATCGTGGTCTCCGTAAGCTCTGATATCTGCCACCTTACATTCGAAAGAGACATAAGCTTCGTCGATAACAGGAGTTTGGATAATTTTTGAGGGAGAAAGTTTGACCTGAAACTCTTTGATCTTGTCCATGTCATGACCTGATTTTCTTCCCATCTGGGCAGAGAGCTTCACCCGTTCTGAACTGATAAAGTTCACGGTGAATTCTCTTGCCTCGGAGATAACTTGATGTGTAAGTCTCTTTTTGGCGACAAGAACGCCGAAGAGAGGTGGATCAAAGGAGAGGGCAGTATGCCAGGCACAAGCCATATAATTGATTTGATTCTCTGATTGAGCACCCACAATGGCCACAGTATAAGGATAAAAATACTGAAAATTTTCGATTTGAGTTGTTATTTTTTTCATAGCCACCTCCCAGGATTACACGCATGATGTAAGCTCAAGTTTTGAGCTAAGCAGTGAGCCTTTTAATTATTTTAAATCCTTTTTTCGGATTCTCCTGAACCTTTTTATCTTTCTCGCATTATAATTATTTTTCAAGCAAAAGCAAAGTCGGGGTCAGACTTGCAAAACTTGAGTTATTTTAAATCCATGGGATACGACCTTTAAAACCTGAATCTTTTCAGTATAATAAAAAATTAGGCGTTTAAGAAAAGGCAAAAAATCAAGTTTTGAGGGCCTAGACGCATTAGTCTATAAGCGCTAAAATTCTAATCCCATTCGTCTCTAAGAAAGAAGAAAATTATTCAAGTTTTGCAAGTCTGACCCCATTCAATTTTGGCTCCAGGGATTCATCCACAGAGCGACTTTCTTTGATATATTTGAGAAGGAGTTGAATGTTTTCTTCAGCTAAGACGATTCTCTCGCTGGTGTCACGCTGCCATTTGATAAGACGAATCGTCTGCTTCTCTATTTCAAGACAGGTTATCCCGTTCGTGTAGCCACAACAACCGTCGTTAAAATAACAAGGAACAGGCCACTTAGAATGTTTAGCGAAAGATTTAGGCATTTTTCCCGATCGTTCCCTCAGTATTTTTTCTCTCTCTGCCTTTCTCCTTTCTATTTCTTTCTCTAATTTCTCCCGCTCTTCTGAGGTAGTTTCAGTTAAGAGCTTTTTCAAGTGGCGAATTTCTATTTGAAGGCGGTCGAAATGAGTCAAGGAAGCGAAAATTGCTCGATGAGTGTGACCACAGACCAGCATCACCTTATTTTTCTTGGCCCACTCATAGTATTGAAACTCCAAGTCATCTCTGATCTCATAATTTTCTGCAGGGCCGTCAATCCCGATTTTAAAGAGTTTTTGTATCGTTTTCCAAACAAAATGGACAGCCCAGCGGCTTACCTTCCAGGCTTTATCCTCAAAAAATCTCCCCTGGTGACCATGGATAAGAAAAATATCTTCACCAAGACAGAGGCCTTCTCTATGATCAACTTTGTTCAAGATTTTTTCACGCAGAGCTTTTAAAAACCTTTTGAACCTCCACAGAGAAACCTCTTTATCGTGATTTCCCCATATTCTTATTTTCTTTTGATTCGAGGAGACTAAAGCGATTTCGATTTCTTTCTCGATTATTTCTCTGTGTATTGCCAGAATCTGGTCGTAGCTGCACTCCCAGAGTTCTTCGTTGTCTCCGAGAACGATAAGCTTGAATCCTTTTTCTTTGTAGAAAGAGAGGGCCGATTCATAAAGGAGAGCGTTTTTCTTGAAATCATCCGCTGCACTTCCATCGCCTTTGTGATGGTCTGAAAAAAGGACCAGGCAGTCTTTCTCAAAATCGAAGGCAAGACGATTTTCTGGTTTCTTTGCCTCTTTATATATCTTGCTGAACTTTTTAGCAGTTCTTCCAGTGAACATTTTAAACCTTTTGCGGAAGAGCGATTGTAACATAGGGCTCAGGGTTTGAAAACTTGAATTATTTAAGATCGCTTCTGATTCCAATTTCTTCAATTTCAAATTCATGTTTTTTCCTGTATAATCTTTTTTGCCTTCTTCATTTTTTGGAGATGAATCTTTAATAAGCCTCATCTGGAGAACAGAAATGACTGATTTTGGAGGGGCAGTAAAGCAGAGCGAAGAGTACAATATCGCCATTATCGGAATTCCCTTTGATGAAAAGTCCTGTTACTTAAGGGGAGCTTCGAAAGGACCTCAAGCCATCAGGGCCGCATCCACCGGGAAGGCCATCAATTCCTGGACTGAGCTCGGTGCGAATTTAGACGAAGAGATAATTTTGAGGGACTTGGGAGACATTGATGTTTCAGGAGATTTTTTCGATGTGTTTTCTCGAATCGAAGAAAATATCCTTAAGATATTAGAAAAGAAAGCGGTGCCTGTTGTGATGGGCGGAGACCATTCTATCAGTTATCCTGTGGTGAAAGCCTTTGCCAGAATGTTTAAGCCCTTGGATATCCTCCATTTCGATGCCCATCCGGATTTATACGAAGAGATGCTTGGCGACCGTTATTCTCATGCCTGTCCGTTTGCCAGAATAATGGAAGAGGGCCTGGCTCAGAACCTCGTTCAGGTAGGGATAAGAGCTGCTACCGGCCAGCAGCGAGCAAAGGCATCAGAATACGGAGTTCGGATGATTGAGATGAAAGATATTAAAGGCTCGCTTTCTTTGGAGTTTTCAAACCCCCTGTATGTATCTTTTGATATGGATGCCCTTGATCCTGCTTTTGCCCCCGGAGTCGCCCACCACGAGGCAGGAGGCCTTTCTACACGTCAGGCCTTGGACATCCTTCATGCTTTAGATGCTCGAATTGTGGGACTGGATGTAGTGGAGGTTTATCCTGATCGAGATAAATCAGGGATCACGGCCGCTGCTGCAGTAAAGATTATTAAAGAAGTGGTGGGCGGGATAGCTATTTTAAATAGACCAAGGTTCGAGGAGGAATCATGAGACGTGCCATTATATCCTTGAGTGCTATTGTATTTTTTATGATTATTCTCTTTATTTCAGGAGCCCTGTTTGCTCAAGCGCCCTTAAAGTTTGATGATTATTTTGTCGATAAAACCATGCGCCTGGATTATTTTCACATCGGAGATGCCATACAGGAATGGATCACAGTCGATCAGGTTTACGAGCAGGGTATCTGGGCAGGGAGCCGGCGCAACCTTGTAGATAAATTCGACAACGGCCGCTACTACGCTAAAATTTATGATGCTACATCAGGACAGCTTATTTTCTCCAAAGGATTTGATAGCTATTTCGGCGAGTACAAAACAACAAGCAGGGCCCTAAAGGGTATAAAAAGAGCTTATCACGAGACAATTCTCATTCCTTATCCTAAGAAAAACATCAGGTTTACCCTGGAAGTGAGGGATCGAGAGAATATCCTTCAGCCTCTTTTCAGCCAGGAGATAGATCCTGCTTCAGTAAGCATCATAAAAGAAAATTTAGACAAAAAAGTCAGAGTCTTTGAAATTCTGAAAAGCGGGAGTCCCCATAAAAAAGTAGATATAGCCTTCATCGCCGAAGGGTACACGTCTGAGGAAGAAGAAAAGGTTGAGGCAGATTTAAAGCGGTTCACCGAGATTTTTTTCAGCCACGAACCTTACAGAACTTACAAAGACAGTTTCAATATCTACGGTGTGTTCAAACCTTCAGGGGAAAGCGGTTGTGATGAACCCCGACCTGGAATCTTTAAAAATACCGCCCTTAATGCAACCTTTAATTCTCTGGGCTCAGAACGTTATCTCCTGACAGAAGACAACCGATCCCTTCGCGATATAGCGGCCCATGTTCCCTATGACGCCCTGTTTATCATGATCAATCATAAACGCTACGGAGGTGGAGGAATCTACAATCTGTACTGCACCTTTACGGTTGACAATCAGTGGTGTGATTATCTCTTCCTCCACGAGTTTGGCCATTCCTTTGCCGGACTCGCGGATGAATATTACACATCTTCTGTAGCGTATAATGAATTTTACCCAAGAGGAGTCGAGCCCTCTGAGCCTAATATCACCGCTTTGCTTGATCCCAAGAACATTAAATGGAAAGATTCGCTGACTCCCGATATCGAAATTCCAACTCCCTGGGAGAAGGAAGATTTTGACAAGATGGACATGGCTTATCAGAAGATACGGAGTGAAATAAACGAAAAGATTGCGAGGATGAAAAGGGAGAAGGCTCCCCAAGCTGAAGTAGAGAGGGTAGAGCAAGAGTCTGAACTACTCTCCAGAGAACATGCCAAAAAGATGGATGATTATCTTTCGAAAAGCAGGTTTAGAGATAAAGTTGGCGCCTTTGAGGGCGCTGGGTATTCAGCCAAGGGCCTCTATCGACCTATGCTGGACTGCCTGATGTTTTCCAAAGGAAAGAAGCCCTTCTGCAAGGTCTGTGAGCAAGCTATTGTTCGTGTCATCAGACACTACAGCGAATAAACTTTGCTAAAAAAAATAAACGAAAAAAATAAGGCATCATCTCTGTGAATTCAGGGAGAACTTACGGCCGGTACAAACATACTCTGAGCGAAGAGGCAGAGATAGACGGCCTCTTTCTGGCTATGAAGCAAATTTTGCTTTTGATTTTTTGCCTCAAGTAGAAAAATTTCGTTTACTAAATAAGCCTTTGAGAAAAAGGGGACAGGCCCCTTTTTCTGTTGTTCTGTCCACAAGTTGAGAATGTCTTCTTTCTTACAAAAAAGGGGCCTGTCCCCTTTTTCTTATTTTTATATAGAAAAGGTGCGGGCTGTTGTCAGCAAAAGGGGGGTTGATGATGGGAACCAAAAAGGTGGGGGTTCTCTCCAGCCCGCTAAGGAGAACCAATATCATTATACAAGAAATAAAATAAATGTAAAGAAAAAATTGAAAATATTAATTTTTTTTTCAAATTTTGTCTTGACATTGTAGCCTGTTTTTTATAAATACTTGGACAAGGCTAAGGAGTTGGAGAGAGTTACTCATATTAAAACACTCTTAGTTGGAGATTTTTAATACATCCTGGTTGGAGGTTTAAATGCGAAAATACGTCACTGCAATAGCAATATTTTCTTTAGTGTTTTTTGGTCTTAGTTCTTTATCTCATGGCTCAGGTTTTCTTATCTATGAGCACGGTGCTGCGGCGATGGCCATGGGTGGTGCATTTGTTGCTCTCGCCAACAACCCGTCAGCCGTTTTCCACAATCCCGCTGGCATAGCCTTTTTGGATGGAACCCAGATTTCTCTGGGGACAACCTTGATCACATCCAACACCTCATTGAATCTAACAAACCTGGCCACAACTGTAGAAACGGTAAGTCAATGGTTCTACCCTTCAACTTTTTACATTTCCCATAAGATAAATGATAGAATTGCGGTCGGCTTCGGCTTTTTTAGCCCTTACGGCCTGGGGACTAAATGGCCTGAAGATTATGCACTAAAGTATATTTCCACCGAAGATGACATGAAGACGTTTTTCTTCAATCCTGTAGTCGCCGTCAAGCTCGACGAAAATTTCTCCGTGGCTGTTGGCGTTACCTATGTCCATTCGACTTTAGAATTTGACCGCGTTAACCTTGTCAACCTTACAGCATATGGTGGAAGTGTTTATGAAGCGCCTATTATCGTAAAAGGGAACGGCGATGCATTCGGCTTGAATGCTGGAGCTTTCTATAAGGGAGAGAATTTTTCCTTGGGCTTCAACTGGCGCGGAGGATTCGATCTTGACCTTGAAGGAGACCTGAAGCTCGATAACTCAAATATCCCGGCAGTTTTCCAGGCAGCTGTTCCTACTGAGGCAGATGTTGCTACTACTTTCCACATGCCTCATATACTAGGATTTGGAGCTGCTTTTAATTTGACCGAGAGTTTGATCTTTACCGCTGATTTTCATTATATCCTGTGGAGCAGCTTCGATGAATTTGCTATTGAAGTTGATAATCCTGATCCTGTTCCAGATGAAACTGAAACATTCGAGGAAAATTGGAAGGATTCTTATGTCATTCGAGGCGGCTTTCAATACATGGTTAATGAAAATTTTGCTTTGAGGGCTGGGTTTCTTTATGATAAAACGCCTCAGCCTGTAGAATATATGGATCCCATTCTTCCTGATGCAAATAGATGGGCCATTACAGGAGGATTTGGTTATAAAAGCGGTAACTTTGTCATCGATGTTGCCTATCAATATGAGCCCTTCGCCGACAGGGAATGCGCCAACAGGGGTCTTGTGCTTCATCCCGTGACTGGAGCAAATCTAGGACTGGGCACGTATTCAACAACTGCCCATCTTATCGGAGTAAGCATTGGCTTTATTTTTTAATCAATAAAATCAAAATTGGAGGTAAAGTAAATGGCTTATGAATTCACCAATTCAAAAGGGGTGAAGTATTATCTCCATTTTAAGGATGTTAACCTAAAAGGGG
>CAYUXD010000134.1:0-6618 GCA_964448655.1 uncultured Eubacteriales bacterium | reverse complement strand
CAAGTTTCCAGTTGGTTCATCGGCAAGAATCAGGGAAGGATTATTCACAAGAGCTCTGGCAATAGCCACCCTCTGCTGTTCTCCTCCAGAGAGTTGATTTGTCCGGTGGAATTCTCTGCCTTCCAAACCCACTATCGAAAGAGACTTGCTGGCCAATTCTCTCATCTTTTTTTTAGACATGTTTGAATACAGGAGAGGAAGCTCGGTGTTTTCTAAAGCAGTTGTTCGGGAGAGAAGGTTAAAAGTCTGGAAGACAAAGCCTATTTTTTTGTTCCGGACACGGGCTAGCTTATTCTTGTCGAAAGTAGAAACTTCCTCGCCTTCGAGGAAATACTTTCCCTCCGTTGGTTTGTCCAAACAGCCTAGGATGTTCATCAGCGTCGATTTGCCGGAACCCGAGGGGCCCATGATAGCCACAAAATCGCCTTCGTTTATGTTGTAAGACAAACCTCTTAAAGCATTGACCTGGGTTTCGCCAACCTTGTATATTTTTTTAATTTCTTCCAATTGAATGAGGCGGCTGTTTTCCATTTTTATATTCTTCCTTTCTTTTCATCTTGCATTTTAGAGAGAGGAGTATTTCATCAAAACATCCTGAACATTCTCCCCGTGGAAGTCCGCCTGCCTTCCTGTCCTGGAACTTCGCCAGTGATCACAAGCTGCCCTTCCTCCAAGCTCCCCCTAAGGACTTCTGTATAACTGTTATCGGTGATTCCAGTTCTTATAAAAGCCAGTTTGAGCTTTCCATTTTTATCCTCAAACCAAACCCGAGCGAAGTTTCTCATCTGTGCTCCCTGCGTACCAAATCCTCTCATCCCAGAGGTTTGCTGTCCTGAACCAGGACCCTGGGCACCTTGCCTTTGGGCATCTCCTTCAGGGCGAGGCCCTTCAGGTCGGCTTGAACCTCCTCTTTTTTCTCTCATTTCCTGCCTCGTACTTGCCATGAGTGCTTGCATTTCTTCGGGGCTTAAAGAAGGGTTGAAACGGAGAGCAGCGTTCGGGACTCGCAGTACATTTTTTGCTTCTCCTGTCACTACGGAAACCGTGGCCGTCATGCCCGGCCTCAATTTCATCTCAGGATTAGTCACTTCAACGATAGTGGTGTAGGTAACAACGTTTTGGACGATTTCAGGAGCATAGCGGACCTGGCTTACTTTTCCTGTGAAGTTTTCATCAGGAAAGGCGTC
The DNA here is from genome assembly GCA_964448655.1 of uncultured Eubacteriales bacterium. Lineage (GTDB taxonomy): Bacteria > Acidobacteriota > Aminicenantia > Aminicenantales > Aminicenantaceae > SOIV01. The sequence continues at coordinate 5,431 of CAYUXD010000134.1, read as the reverse complement.
GACCGTGAACCTGACTTTCTGACCCTCTTTTACTTTCCCGATATCGGCTTCGTCCACACTGCATTCCACCTGCATTTTGCTTAGGTCATTGGCAATTTGAAAAAGAACCGGCGCCTGAAAACTGGCAGCAACAGTCTGTCCGATGTTGACTTTTCTGTTGATAACGACTCCGTCAATGGGCGACTTGATGATAGTATAAGTAAGGTCTACCTTGCTTGAGTCGAGCTGAGATTCTGCCTGTTCTAGCCTTGCTTGCGAAGATTGGATGTCAGCCCTGGCGCTGTAATATTGGGTTTCGATGGATTCTTTCTCTTCAAAAGATATCAAGTTCTTTTCAAAAAGATCCATAGCTCGATCATATTTTTTCCTGTTATTTTCAAGGGTGACCTTGGCTTTCTCGAGGGAGGCTTGGGCGCTTTGATAATTAGCTTCATTCTGTTTAACCTGAGTAATGAACTGAGATTGGTCAAGCTCAGCTATAATCTGGCCTTCCTTGACCTGGGAATTAAAATCCACATAAATCTTATCAATCCTTCCTGAGACTTGACTCCCAACGTCAACAGTGTTCACCGGGTTCAATGTGCCCGTTGTGATAACCAAGGCTTCAATATTTCCTTTATCGACAGCCTTTTTTTCGTATCTTGAGGTGTAGTTTTTGTTACGGCTGGATAAGGTAAGCACAAGGACAACTCCGGCGATAGCAACAAGGATTACAGCGCTGATAATAATCTTTTTCTTCATCTTTTTTTTCCTTTATCTATTTTTTCTGTGGCTTCCCGATGTTTTTTTCTTTGAGAAATGTATTTCTGAATCATAGCTTCAAATTTAAGGGCTTGTTCATCAGTTAATACGTTTTTGATTTCATTTTTAAGTTGAGTCCTTATGCTTGAAAGGCGTTCATCGATATTTTTTCTCAAATTTTTAAATCTTTCCTCGTTATTCCTAAAGATTTCTCTTATCTTTTCTTCCTGTTCTGGGGTGAGGCTTAGCTCTTTAGCCATTATTTCTAGAGAAGGAAACCGAACAGAGCTCCTTCTTTTCATTCTTTTTTCTACTTTTTTGTCGACGATATGCTTTTCAAAAAGAACTCCTCCCGTGAAACCGGCAGCAAAGACCACGATTAAAGAAAACACAATCCAGAATTTATTGTAGTTTTTCATGGCAAGTATCTCCCCGTTGAGTTTTTTTCTTCCATTGCGGTGAAGATAAGCATCATGTTTTTGTCTTCGACTTTTTCTTCTTCTAACAATATTGTTGTTACCTGCAGAGGGTCTAGGTTGCGAAGCAGAAGATCTCCTGATTCACTGAGTTCTTCTTTTGGCGGGGGAATAAAAAGAATTATAGCGGTAGCGAACAGAATAACCAGAAGCATCGAAGCGGGAATGGCCCTTAGGGCCCATTGTTTCCAAAGTGACCATTGGTCATATTTTTTCCCTTCCGCCAACTTGGGCTGCAGGCGTTCCCAAAAATAGGGTTTAGGTTCTGGGAAGTCTTTTACTTTGAGGGCATCGAGAATGCTTTGATATTCTGCTTTCTTTGTTTGACAGTGGGGACAGCTTTCCAAGTGCTTCTTGAGTTCATTCTTCTCTTCTTCTTTTAAAAGCTCATCAAACGACCGAAGAAGAAATCTCTCAACTTTTTTACATTTCATGATTGCCTCCTTTCTGAATAAAGAAAGGTGCTAATTTTTTCCGAAGCATTTTCCTGGCCCTGTGCAGCCGTGAATCCACAGTGCCTGGGGATATTTTCAGGATTTTAGTAATTTCCTCATAGGAGAATCCTTGAATATCCCTGAGAGATAAGATGGCTTGGTATTTTTCAGGAATGGTTTGAAGGCACTGGTGCACGAATTTTCTCCTTTGCTCACTGATTTGTTCTTTTTCTTTTTTCATCATTTCGTTTTCCTGGACAAGAGGTATCTCTTTCATCTTCTCGAGTAACATTTTGCTCATCTTGCCTTTTTTTCTTAGATAATCCTTGACATGGTTAATTGTTATGCGGTAAAGCCAAGTTCCAAACTCTGACTTAAATTGAAACTTCGGAAGAGCAATGTATGTCTTGATGAATGCCTCCTGAGCCAGGTCATCAGCAGTTTCTCGATCACGTGTTAAGCTCCATGCTAAATTAAAGACTTTTGTTTTGTATTTTTTCACCAGAGAGGCAAAGGCTTCTTGATTGCCTTCTTTGCTCAGTCGGACTAGTTCTTTCTCTTCCATTCACTTTCAACTTTTCTTCACCTCCGTACATAATTTAGACGGAGGAAAGAAAAAAATCTTCCGTTTAATCTAATAAACAAAAATACTTTTGTTTAGTTTCCTATTTTAAGCTATATGAATGGATCTATAAAGAATTATATACACCAGGCAAGCATTTCCAATTCCGTGACAGAAAAAATTAATTCAGCAAGGTTTTTGGGAATGGCCTCGCTCCAGTCAGATTTTTTACGCCATTCCCTCACCACCTCCTCGGCAGTCTCGAAACTGCGCCTGTTAGCCTTTAATCCACACATCTAGACAGTTCTTTCCTCTGGGATTTTCCCGATTTATTTCGCAAATAAAAATGGGGCCCGGCCCCATTTTTCTTGGGGCAAAAGCAACGTGTTTTTGACCCGTATAGCCTGAGCCTTTCTTCAATGGTCGCTGCGGCTATTTCCCAAAACCTATGCCTTAGCAATCAGTGATCACGGATTTGGAAATGCTTCCAGACACCGGTACAGAGAAAGGGTAAGCTGGTACAGAGAAAGGGTAAGCTGGAATGCAGAAAGAACTTGCAAGTATACCTGAAATCTAGATATTTTTTTTACAAGAGGAAAATATCTTTAGAAGCGAGTGTTATTTTTTCTTTGCCTTCCACTCGCTGGAGCCGAAATCACCCATTTGAACCTCGCCCGACATCGTATCTCCTTCGATTGTTCCCGTGTAAGTCATCGTGACTTCGCCTCTTGGAGTTGAGCGAGTTATGGTCCATTCGATTTCGTTTCCCTTTACAGTGCCTTCCGCCGTGACTTCGCCATCTCGGCCTTGCATAGTTACAGTTAGTTTTTCGCCTTCTTGCTCAAAGTGAATGTCCCGGGTCCTCTCTCCTCGAGGAGAGGTGATTGTCATTTCCCAGTCTCCTGTTACATTTACCTCTTGGGCGCTCAGAGCTACGGCCAGCAGAACCAGAATACACAATGTGAAAGTGAAATAATTTTTGGACATCCTTTCCTCCTTTTATTTTTTAATTCTCATTATTTAGACGTAAAATTTTTATTTTTCTTCCTTAAAAAAAATAAAAAGGTTAAATCCAATCTTGTCCTTTTATAATTTTCTTTTTATCACATTCAGATGAGAATGGAAAGAAGGAAAAAAGAAAAAGTTTTTAAAATTGAAGAAGGAAGAAAATTTATTCTTTTTCCCTACAATTTTGTCGTAAATCCTACAATTTTGTCGGAATTCATCTGACTGCATTTTTTATAACTTATTTGTATTCAATAATTTAAATGTTGGCACGTTTATTGCTCTTATGATTGCCTAAAACATTTTAAGGAGGTTAAAATGATTATGAAAAGAACATTTGCTCTCGTAGCATCATTATTGATCCTGGGCTTAGGTTTTGCTTTTGCTCAGGAGAAATCCCAGTCAGAAATTCGCAATGAAGTTCGTAGTCAAGCTCAGACGAAAGCTCAAGAGCGTATAAGGAACCGAATCTTGTTTGTCGATGAGAATGGCGATGGAATCTCCGATTTTGCTCGAGACCATGACAATGACGGAATCCCGAATTGTCAGGACCCTGATTGGTCAAGACCGCAGGATGGAACCGGATACATGAACAGGCATAAAAATGCTTCTTCTTCCAACCAGTTTGAATACAGAAACAGATGCTACAGCGGAAAAGGCTGGAACAAAGCCTCATTCAGGCATAATATGGCTAATTATGGCAGAGGCATTTTCGGTGTCCGTGCTTGCAAAGGCAAAGCTTCAAAGTATGGTAGGCGCTGAACTGACGAGGAGAGGTTTCCTCTCCTCGTCCAGAGAGGGAAAAGGAGAAAGGCTCCTTTTCCCTCTTTAAAGGAGCAAGGGATGAGAAAACTTAGTATTTACCTCTTTTCGATATTGTTTCTGAGTGTAAGCTTAAAGGCGGATAGCTTTTCGTTTTCTTTCTTTCAGAATATGACTGATAACATTTTTCAGAACAGGTATTCTGCACGAGATAAATTATCTCACTTAGGTTTTTATATTGATAAAGATTTTTCAAAGATTTCTGTCTTCACAGAGGGGAGCTATTCCTACCTTTTTGAGAATCCTAGCCTTGCTTATTATCTTCAGGACGTCGGCTTAGATTATCTTTATCCGGTTAGCGATAAGGCAGCTTTTTATTTTTCTTTAATAGGTCAGGGAGTTTTCTATCGATCTGATTATGAGGATTTCAACTCTCTCTCTCTTAATTTCCTGGCCGCTTTTAAGACTCATCTCAGCCAAACATCAATTTTGAAGTCAAACTATAGCTTGGATTACAGGAGTTTTAGATATTCGCTTTTCGACTTTGTTAGCCACAGCTTGTCTGTCTCTTTCGATAAATACTTCCAGACAAGGACGACATTGAAATCAGAAATAAATTGGGGTCTAAAGTACTTTCTCCATCCCTATTCCTCCCAAGAAGTTATTCTGGTTGAGGATAGCGGGGGCCAACACTCAGGGAGAAGATCTTATCTCTTCGTTCCCAGGACTCAATTTGAGGGGCAAAACATTCAGATTCTTTCCTTCACTGGTTTAATTGCCCAGGGCATTGGAGGTAACGTGGGCTTCAATATTTCAGGCATGAAACAGTGGTATATTTCCGGAGAGAATCCTTTTACTTCTGTCGAAGAGTTTTACATGGTGGAAAATCCCTCTTACGATAGATTTGCTTGGGCAGGTTATCAGCTTGGTACCCAGATTACGTTGTTGATCCCTTGGAACATTGAGCTCAAAATAGGTTATACTATGGCTAATAAAGAGTTTCCTGGAATTGAGAGCATGAATTTAGAAGAGGAACCTTTAGGAGTGACAAGAGAAGATAAAAGAAGAACGTTTGAAACAAGGTTGGAAAAGAATTTCCCCAGGTTCTCTTTTTTTCTATCCTATGCATACGTTGATAACAATTCAAATGATCCTTTCTTTGATTGGCAAGGCAATTTCTTCTCAGCAGGCATAGAATGGAATATGTTTTTTGGAGGAAAGAAATGAAGAAAGGATTAAGCCTTTTTATAATGGTCTACTTTTTGGGATTTGGGAGCTTTCTCTCTGGCCAAGAGCCCCAGAAGCCTCTTCATTTTTATAATGTTGATACAGAAAAAAAGATCAAAGGGACGATTCAAGAGATAATCATGGAGCCTCGCTATAAAGACTCCTCTCCCTTCTTAATTATTAGGCTTGAGGAAAAAAAGACTCATCAGAAGTTTATTGTGGAG
>CAYUXD010000133.1:0-6681 GCA_964448655.1 uncultured Eubacteriales bacterium | reverse complement strand
ACCTGACCCATCAACTTTGACCCCACAACTTATATTAATTGACAAAATTTCTTGCTGCCTAAATAATATTAGACCGAAAGGAAAAAGAGGGTGGCAAGACTCTACGAATTCCAGAGTAAAAAGCTGTTGAAGGAAGGAGGGATTCTCATCCCTGAAGGAGACGTGGCTTCCTCTCCTGAAGAAGTGTGCAAGATTGCTCAGAGAATAGGGAAGCCTGTGGTTCTAAAAATACAGGTTTGGATGACAGGAAGAGCCGGTTTGGGGGGGATTCAGTTTGCCGAGACCTCCGAAGAAGCGGAAGATGCAGCCAGCAAGATGTTCGGAATGAAGGTTAAGAATTTTGTTATTGATAAGATCTTGGTGGAGGAAAAACTCAATATAACATCTGAGTATTTCGCAGGACTCATTATCGATGACTCAACAAAGTCGCCTTTGCTCATTTTCAGTTCAGTCGGAGGTGAGGGAATCGAGGAGATTGCCCGCAGCCATCCAGAAAAAGTATCTCAAATCTCTATTGATGCCTTAACTGGAATGAGAGATTACGAGGCCCGAAACCTCATCCGGAAAACAGGAATATCTGGCAGGCTTCTCCTCCAGCTCTCCGATGTCTTGACAAAATTTTATAAAGTTGCCCGCCAATATGATGCCCGCTCGGCAGAGATGAATCCTCTGGTTCTGACAGAAGACAATCTGGTTTATGCTGCTGACTGTCATCTGACCATTGATGATTATGCAGCCTTTCGTCATCCGGAACTGGGCATCGAGGTGGCAAGGGAGTTTGACCGTCCGCCCACTCAGTTGGAGAAAATAGCCTATCAGGTGGAGGAGAAGGATTATAGAGGGACATTTTATTTTTTTCAGATGGCAGAAGAAGTATCCAAAGAGGAAAAGTTTATAGGCTTTCATGGCGCCGGTGGCGGCGGTTCCATGATGTCCATGGATGCTGTGCTCAACAGAGGATTCAAGCTGGCCAATTACTGCGATACGAGCGGTAATCCTTCGGCGAGCAAGGTCTACCGGGCTTCGAAGATCATCCTTTCCCAGCCTGATATCCGGGGCTATTTTGCCTCTGGTTCGGGTGTTGCCAGCCAGGAACAATACCATTCAGCCAGAGGCATGGTGAAAGCTTTCCATGAGGAGAAGCTCAGTATTCCGGGCGTTATCCGCCTTGGAGGAAATTTCGAGGAAAAAGCCATTGAAATCCTCGGGAATTATCTTAAGGATATACCCGCCAAAGTGGAAGGATATGGCCGGGACGACTCGCCCGAGTTTTGTGCTCAGAGGCTGGAGAAGTTGATCAAAGAAAATCAATCTACCTATCATGAGGTAAAATCCGTTGTTGACCCTGTTCTTCCTGAAAACTGCTATTTTTTTGAAACTCTGACAGGCAAGCTTTCCATCGACCACCGGAAGTGTCCGGATTGTCGGACAAAAGGCTGTATCGAGGCCTGCAAGGCTGAAATCTTGAAGCTCGAAGATGGAAAACCTGTGCTTTCGGTCTCTCAGGAGGAAGCAAAGAAGGGTAAATGTACAGAATGCTTGGCCTGTGAAATTTTTTGCACCTTTCATGAGCAGGATGCCATTTTTATCCACCTCCCCATCCCCGGCTTAAAGGAGTACAGGGAGAAAATAGTTAAAAAGAACAAAGAATAAGGAAAAAAGGAAGATATCAAGTATGAAAAATTACTAAAGAAAGAGCTTGAGTATAGCCTGACATGAAGAAAATGAGAGCATTTAAGAATAAAGAATAAAGGAAGATTTTGAGAACATAAAAACCTGTAGAAGCGAGAGTTTATGATGTCAATACTTGTGGATGAAAAATCGAGGGTTATTGTCCAGGGCATAACCGGAAGAGAGGGAATGGTTCGCACTCGATTGATGAAGGATTACGGAACACGCGTGGTGGCTGGTGTGACTCCTGGCAAAGGAGGAGGAGAAGTTCATGGAGTTCCTGTTTTTGATTCGGTGGAGGAAGCATGGGAAAGTGCGGGACAGATTGATATAAGTGTCATTTTTGTGCCCGCTTTCCTGGTGAAGGATGCGGCTTTAGAGGCCATAGATGCCGGCGTGAAACTCCTGGTCCTGGTTCCAGATCGGGTGCCTATTTTTGATGTTCTCGAGATCATCCGTCTCGCTCAGGACAAGGGAGCTCGTTTTGTCGGTCCTAACACGCTGGGGCTTGTCAGCCCTGGAAAAGCTGTTCTGGGAATGATTGGCGGCCGGGCAGAGAGGGCAAAAGAATGGTTTCGTCCTGGGAATACGGGGGTAAGCTCAAGGAGCGGGGGGATGACATCAGCCATCTCTTATTATTTAACAGAAGAAGGCTTGGGTCAGAGTACGATCATTCACGTTGGAGGCGATGCCATCCTTGGTCTCTCTCATCCTGAGATTATGGAGCTTTTTGAGCAGGATGACGAGACGCGCATGGTAGTTATGTTCGGGGAAATCGGAACTACCCAGGAAGAGAGGGTGGCAGACCTGATAGAGACGGGAAAGTTTACCAAGCCGCTCATTGCCTTTATCGGGGGAAAAGCCGCCAAGTCAGGGACAAGATTTTCTCATGCCGGTGCTATTGTCGAGGGGTCGAGAGGTTCTTATGAAAGCAAGGTTAAAAGATTAAAAGAAGTCGGAGTTCATGTGGCCGAATCCATATCCGATATACCCAAAATCGCCAAAAAACTCCAAAGTAAAAAGGGAGGATGACAATGGGAGAGCTTCATTGGAAGACAGCCATTACCGATGTTAAGCCTAATAAAATATGTCTGAGAGGGTATCCTCTGGATAAACTCATGGGTAAAATTTCTTTTGCTCAGGCTATTTATCTGGTTTTAAAAGGGGAATTCCCTACACCTGATGCGGGAAAGCTCGTCGATGCGATTTTTGTCTCCTCAGTGGATCACGGAGCCAGCCCTCCCTCAGTTCTTGCAGCCAGGACAGTGGCCTCCACTGGAGCTGAGTTGAATTCAGCCATCGCCGCCGGCGTACTGGCTATATCCCGATACCATGGAGGAGCTGTCGAGGAGGGGATGAAGCTCTTTTTGGAGATTGCCAGACGTATGGAAGAGGAAAAGTCTTCGGAGGAAAAAGTTGTTCCCGAGGTTCTTAAGGAAATGAAAGAGAGAGGGGAGCGTGCTTCGGGCTTTGGTCATCGCCTTCATACTCAAGACCCAAGGACAGGAAAGCTTTTCTCCTTAGCCGAGGAACTGGGATTTTCAGGAAAATATGTCAAAATAGCCCGGGAAATAGAGAAAAGTTTAGAAAATGTTCTGGGCAAGAGGCTTCCGATCAATGTCGATGGGGCCATAGCTGCCTTGCTCTGTGAGCTTGGAATTTCTCCTGAGATAGGGAATGCCTTTTTCATTATTGCTCGAGTGCCAGGGCTCGTGGCTCACATTCATGAAGAGAAAACGCGGATGAGGCCCATGAGAAAGATTCATCCCCAGGATTATGAGTATGACGGGCCAGAGGAGAGGGAGATAGAATGAGAGAGGAACTTTTGCGCTTAATGCCTGAATTTAAACTTATTGAAAACGCCGACATCAAGGAAAAAACGATTAATGTCTGGCTCGAGGCGATGAAAAAGGGCGGATGGACGTTTGCTGACCTGCGTCAAATGCCCTTTACCTTGTTGATTGAAAGAACTTCGGTTAACATCATCGAACATACCAGGGCAGTTACCCGCTGTGCTTTAGAGATTGCTGAGGTATTTAGTAAAGAATATGGTGAAAAAATTCGAGTAAACCGGGATTATCTTCTGGCAGGTGCTTTGCTCCATGATGTTGGAAAATTATTTGAATATAAAAAAGCAAAGGGAAAGTTTGTCAAAAGCGAAGAAGGTAAGCTCCTCCGCCATCCCATCTCTGGAGCTGCTTTTGCTTCCCAGCACGGGCTTCCCCAGGAAGTGGTTCATATCATTGCTTCTCATTCCAAGGAAGGTGATGGAGCAAGGAACACCGTGGAAGCGGTTATCGTCAATCATGCTGACTTTGTTAATTTTGAGGCTTTAGAAATTTAAACATGCCTTAAAAATTTAGGAAAAGCTAAAAGAGGGAATTTTGGGAAAAACATTTTCTGAAAAGATTCTCGGCTTAAAAGCGCAGAAAGAGGTCCAGGCTGGAGAGGTTGTTACGGTTTCTCCAGATTACATTCTCTCCCATGATAATTCCGCAGCTATCATCAAGGAATTTCGAAAGCTCGGAATCAAAGATGTGATGTCTCCACAAAAACTTGTTATTATTCTGGACCATGTTGTCCCGGCTGCCTCGGAAAAATATGCTCTGAACCACAAGATTATCAGGGAATTCGTTTCCGGTCAGAAGATTCAGAATTTCTTTGATATCTCCAACGGGATCTGTCACCAGGTTTTTTCCGAGAATGGATTTGCTCTTCCAGGGAAGCTGATTCTGGGTGCTGATTCCCACACCACAAGCTACGGAGCATTTGGAGCTTTTGCGGCGGGCATCGGCCGCTCTGAAGTGGCTACTCTCTGGGCTACCGATGAGATTTGGCTCAGGGTCCCGGAGACAATAAAAATTGAGATAGAAGGTGAGCTTCCTTACGGAGTTTATGCCAAGGATGTTATTCTGAAAATAATAGGAGATGAAGGAGCAGACAGAGCAAATTACAAGGCAGTGGAATTTACAGGGGAGCTGGTAAGAGAACTCAGCCTGGCCTCCCGCCTGGTTCTGGCTAATATGGCAGCCGAGATGGGAGCCAAGAATGGCTATTTTGAGCCTGATGAGGAGACACTCCGCTGGCTCAAGGAAAGAGCAAAAGATAAATTCAAGGTCATAAGCTCGGATCCGGATGCCAGGTATGAAGCAGTCCTCAACTATAATATTTCCTCATTGGAACCTCAGGTAGCCTGTCCACACACTGTCGATAATGTCAGGCCCATCTCAGAGGCTGAAGGGAAGGAGTTCCATCAGGCTGTCATCGGAACTTGTACCAACGGCAGGTTCGAGGATTTAGAGACTGCGGCCAGGATTTTAAAAGGAAAGAAGGTTCACCCCAACGTCAGAGTGCTTATCATTCCAGCCTCGAGGCAGGAGTATTTGCATGCTCTAAAGAAAGGAATCCTGGAAATTCTGGCAGAGGCAGGTTGTGTCATCTTAAACCCGGGCTGCGGCCCCTGTTTGGGAGCCCATCAGGGAGTTCTTGCACCTGGAGAGGTTGCTCTGAGCACAGCCAACCGCAATTTCCGGGGAAGGATGGGAAGCAGGGAAGCCCAGATATATCTGGCTTCTCCGGCTACAGTCGCTGCATCCTCAATAGAAGGGAAAATCACTGACCCGAGGAAGTTTCTATGAAAAAGGGAAGGGTATGGAAGTACGGAGATAGCGTCAACACTGATGTTATCTTTCCTGGAAAATACACTTATTCTATCCTGGAACCTGAGGAAATGGCTGGTCATGCCCTCGAAGATTTAGACCCTGGTTTTGCTCAAAAGGTAAAGCCAGGGGATGTCATAGTCGCTGGCAGGAATTTCGGCTGCGGAAGTTCAAGAGAGCAGGCAGCAACATGTTTGAAGTATGCTGGAGTCCAGGCAGTAGTAGCCAGATCTTTTGCCCGGATTTTTTTCAGGAATGCCATAAACCAGGGATTGCCTGTGCTTCAATCAGAGGAAGCTGTGGACAGTATCGATGATGGAGAGGAGATTGAAATAGATTTCATCCGGGGGAAAATAAAAACCGCCAGGGGTGATTTTACATTTCCTCCCTTTCCTGAATCAGTCATGGGAATACTGGAAGCAGGCGGGCTTATTCCCTACACGAAAAAGAAATTGGAAGGAAAATAAAGAGAGGAGGTACTGATGCCCAAGTACAAGATTGCCTTACTCCCTGGTGATGGAGTGGGGAATGATGTCATGGAAGCAGCTATGATAGTGCTGGAGAAAATAGGTCTTGACGCTGAATACATCGAGGGTGATATAGGCTGGGAATTCTGGTGCAAAGAAGGGAATCCTGTCCCGGACCGGACAATCGAGATACTAAAGCAGACAGATGTCTGTCTCTTTGGTGCTATCACCTCAAAGCCTAAAGAAGATGCTGCCCGAGAACTTGATCCATCCTTGAGGGGAAAGGGATATTCTTATTTCAGTCCTATCGTCCGCCTTAGGCAGGAATTCGACCTCTACACGTGTTTAAGACCCTGCAAAGCCTATCCGGGCAATCCTCTCAATTACCGCGATGACATTGATCTAGTAATTTTCAGAGAAAACACAGAAGGCCTGTACGCTGGTGTGGAGTTTTACCCTCTTCCCGAGGAAGTGAGACACGCTCTTCTCCTTCATCCTAAAATGGCGAAATTTAAAGACCTTCCCCTCGATGAGATAGCTCTTTCGACAAGGATCATGACCAAAAAGGCCTGCAGGAGAATAGTGAGAAAAGCTTTCGAGTATGCCCGGGAAAATAAACGCCGCTCCGTGACTATTGTCGAGAAGCCAAATGTTTTGAGAGAGACAGGTGGACTTATGCTGGATATCGCCAGAAAGATAGCCAGGGAGTTTCCTGATGTAGAGTTCAAGGAGGCCAATGTTGATGCCATGGCCATGTGGCTGGTGAAAAATCCCCAGGACTACGATGTTTTGGTTGCATCGAACCTGTTCGGTGACATTATCTCTGATCTGGCTGCACAATTGGTGGGCGGCCTGGGCTTTTCACCCAGCGGCAATATCGGCAG
>CAYUXD010000132.1:0-6700 GCA_964448655.1 uncultured Eubacteriales bacterium | reverse complement strand
ACGCCTTATGCCAATCTCTCTCGTCCTTTCCAGCACTGAAGCCAGCATGATATTCATGATACCTATCCCGCCCACAAGCAAAGAAATGCCAGCAATAAAACCCATGGCGATGTTAAAAATACGCTGGGTTTCATGAGCTTGGCGCAGGAGTTCCTCGGGGACAGTGATTTTATAATCTTTGGTATCGCGATGAAGACGAAGCAGAAGGCGATCAATATAAACAGCAGCATCTCTGATGTATCCCGGATCTTCCATAGTCACAGCGATTTCGCTGAGCTGTGAATCATATTCGCCAATCTCAAATTTCTTCAGGGCTGTATTGATAGGAATATAGATATCATTGGCGATGCTCTCTACCTCAATTCCTTCAATCTCACCCTTAGCCTTTCCTTTCTTAAGAGTTGTTCCGATAACTTCAAACCACTGGTTGTTAATCTTTATCCTCTGGCCAAGGGGATTTTTGAAAGCGAAAAGGTCTCGCCTTACTTGATGGCCGATCACACAGACGTTTGCATGCTGGGAATTATCAAATTCGTCAAAAAAGCGCCCTCTATCAACAAACAAATTAAGAGTCAGAGGATACCTTGAGTCAGTCCCTATAACCCGGGCTTCGCTCTTCCCGTCAACAGAACGTATAAAATTGGCTTTTATCAGCTTTTGAGGAGAAAGATGTTTTATGTAAGGAACACCGTCTTCCAAGGCCAGAAAGTCCTTTAAAGAAAGCCCGGGGGATTTTTCCCTGATGGTTTTCAGCTTGTCTTGTTCATATTCGAGATTCTGGATGATGATGTTCTTGGCCCCCATGAGATTTATGATTTCCAGAGCTTCTTTCTTGGCGCCTTCTCCTATAGAAAGCATAGATATTACTGCTCCCACTCCGAAGATAATTCCCAGCATGGTTAAAAAAGTGCGGAGCTTGTGGGCTTTCAGCCCTGAAAATCCAGTATTTATTACTTCAGAAAAATTCATGAAGCTTTCTTTGAAGAAGAAGTTTTCTTCGAAGGGGAGGCTTCCTCGGCTTCAGGTCCTGCAAAAGGATCTCTCAAAGCAATCCTATCTCCAGGAGAAAGTCCTTGAGTGACAACAATGTGAGTATTATTCCTTTTTCCCAGAGCAACCTCTCTCCTTTTGGAAGTTCTGCTTCCCATCACATAAGCAATCGTCTTGCCCTCCTTTTCAAAGACAGACTCGATGGGAATAGATAAAACGTCAGGAATCTTTTCGGTTATAATGTCCACCATACAGGTCATGCCAGGCCTCATCCGAGGATCTATCTTATTCAAGGAAATAACAGCTTCAAAAGTTTTTATTTTGGCATCCCAATCTTTTTTAGTGCCAATGGAGGAGACTCTTTCCACTTTTCCGTTAAATATTTTATCTGGAAAAGAATCTATGCGGATTATGGCTTCCTGCTCAGATTTGACTTTGCCTACATCAACTTCATTAAGGTAGGCTTTAACCTCCATGGCCGAAAGGTCGGGAATCTCGAGAATTTGGACACCGGACCAGACAATATCTCCCTCCTGAACTTTGCCCATCCCTGTTCCTTTCCATATCTCCTTTAAAACCACCAGTCCATCCTTAGGGGCTAGACGAGTCATTTCTTCCAGGCTTTTCTTTGCAATTTGATAGTCTGCCTCTGCCTTGGCCTTTTTTTCATGCAGAACGTTCAGATCTGCTTCGTCGGACTGGCTTTGGGATTCCATTTTTTTCAGAGTTTCATTGTACTTTCGATCAGCTTGCTCATAACGAAGCTTGTTCTTCTCTGCATCAATTTTGGCAATCATATCTGCCTTTTTTGTCTCCAGCAGAGCCTCTTCATACTGGAGCTTTGTGTCATCTAATTCAATCCGGCTTGTTGTCCTCTGACTTTCTGTATCAGCCAGCTTCTTGTTGATTTCATTCTGAGCAATTTTCAAATCAGAAAGACTCTTCAACATCTCCTGCTGTAATTCTCCCTTATCAAATTCCACCAGAACATCTCCCTTTTTGACTTTACTTCCGTCTCTTATAAGCTTAGTTATTTGAAGCCTTCCTCTCACCGGGGGGCCACTGACGGTTACTGAACTTATGGAAGTAATTTCTCCTGCTTCTATTACCTTAATTACAAATTCTCCATAGTTTACTTCGGTCGAGGCCACGGCAGGTCCCGAAGCCCTTTGAGTCAAAAAAATAATCAAGGCTAGAATTACAATAAAAACTGATATTACCAGGGCTATTTTCTTTTTCATCGCCTTCTTCCCTTATTCTAAAACATTCTATCATCCTGAAGATTTTCATCTTCAGGAGTAAAAAAGAATTAATATTTAATTTAGTTCCTTTCTATTCTATATATCTATATGTATTTATGAATTATATTTTTTTTAAAAGAAAGAGGAAAAATTCTTTCCTTTTTCGTTTTTTCACTCAGCTGACAATGACCTCTTTATCTGTCATTAACATATTGTAGCAAATGAGATGTCTCTAAACAAATCTACACAAGCTAGCGGATACCATAAATATCTTCAAAATGAGACAGAGGGCAAGGTTCGCTATCAGTATCCGAGGCAAGGCTCACAGGAGGAGTCGATGGATTATCTGGAATTCATCGCCCGAGTGACCTCCCACATTCCCGATAAGGGACAAGTCATGATTCGCTACTACGGCCTTTACTCCAATGCCCACAGGGGCAAATGTCCCTTCTGGAGGGTCATGGATTGAGGAAATAGAGCGTTATGAGGCAGAAGTCACGAGCAAGCGAAGTTAAGAAAAAAAGGGGAATGAAAAAAGGAGACTGGCTGTTTTTTCTGTTATACGGAATTTCCGAGATTATTCTATTTCTGCAGGTTAAAGACAAATGATCCCTCGTGTATAGTGAATCCGCTCTCATTCATCACAGACATACGGCCGGGTTTTGGACCGCTTATTATGGAACAACCATATTCCCCCTTTTTGTTGATCGCAATGAAATGTTCAATTGGGAAGAATTTTGGACTAATTTTTTTATATTTATCAACAATCATTCTTAAAGCATCTTCACAGGCTTGCTGCGGAGTTCTTCCTTCCTTCATCCGCAGGACTATGTAGTATGAAGCGCATGATTTGATTACGTCTTCTCCTCTTCCCGTAGCACCGGCTGCACCGATTTCATTGTCGACGTAGAGCCCTGCTCCTATAATCGGAGAATCGCCAACTCGCCCGGCAATTTTAAAACTGAGGCCGCTCGTAGTCGTCACGCCTGCAATGTCATTGTTATTATCGATAGCAAGGACATTGGTCGTACCTGTAATTCGTTCGATACCAACAGAATGAGCAGGATCAGTATCTTCTTTGTATTCTTTTTTCATATGCTCGGGAGTCCCCCAATCATCATTGTCGTTCAATTCTTCTTTCCATTTGAGCCAGATCTTGCGGGCTTTTTCAGTGAGCAGGTTTTCCTCTTTGAATCCCCACTTCTTGGCAAATTCCAGAGCATCTCTGCCGACGAGCATCACGTGGTCAGTGTGTTCCATGATGATGCGGGCCACAGAGCTGGGAGTCTTGATGTTTTCAAGGCAAGCTACGGACCCGGCTGAATAAGTCTTCCCGTCCATGATCGAAGCGTCAAGCTGGACCACACCATCCTCATTGGGGAGCCCTCCATAGCCCACTCCAAGCCCTTCTGCATCTAACTCAATAACATTGGCTGCTTTCTCTACGGCATCCAATGCGGAGCCTCCCTCGGTCAGAATTTTCCATCCAGTTTCCAAGGCCTTTTTACCTGTTTCATTTGTATAGCTGGAGGTAATCAGAGGAAATTGAGTGGATTTCGGGGATTTCAGGATGGATAAATTTTTGAACATAAAAGCTCCAAAACCGAGACCAAAGCTTCTGTTAATAAAATTCCTTCTCGATATCTTTTCTGTCAATTGCATCCCTCCTTAATTAATATTTTATAGCTTATACGAACTAAATGCCTGAATAGATTAGGCAGTGTACAATTTTTTGTTTGAAATTGTAAAGGAGGAGAAAAAAAGGCTCTTTTCCTTAAAATAGGGATTTTTAGAAAACCTATTTTTGAAAGGAGAAAGAGCCCATGAAAATCGTTCTTAGCGTACCAGATTCTATCATTATTACCTAACTAAATGTGTCACCAAGGTTGCTGAACCAGTACATTGCCAAGCAAAAACTTCCGGTTTTGGGCTAAGCAAAAATTATAATTCGATTTAATTTGATTATTCTTAGAGCCATTCCACAGGAGGTGTGAAGAGAAAATCAGCAATCGGGATCCCCTGGGCTCCTACTAATAGTTTCTTTTTCACCGGAAATTCTTTAGAGAATGTCTCTATTCCTGGCAAGGTAACCTTCCTGCGGCCACTCTTAACCTCAATTGCAACCAGGTTCTCACCCCCTGATAAAATAAAATCTACTTCTCGATTACGGCTTGACCAATAAAAAAGCTCAATGCTCTCTCCTTTAATGCTATTCATCAAACTCGCTCCAATACTCGACTCAACCAATCTTCCCCAAAAATCATTATCCTGTTTCGCATCTTCCAGGCTAAGCAGAGATTGAGATGTGATCAGAGCTGTATTGAGAACTTGAAGCTTAGGGCTGGAGGCTCTTTGACGAAAACGCTGGCCAGCATATTTAGACAATCCTGCAAGGAGTCCAGCTCCCTCTAGTAAATTAAGATAATGCGCTAGGGTTGTTGTATTGCCAGCATCCTGGAGCTGGCCGAGCATCTTTTGGTACGATAGAATTTGACCGGAATAAGAACAACCGAGCTCGAACAACCGACGAAGAAGCGCAGGCTTGTCAACACGCGTCATATAGAGAATATCCCGCGATATCGTGGTCTCTATGAGTGAGTTCTTGACGTAACTTGACCATCTTTTCTGGTCATCGATAAGAGCGGCCGCACCTGGATATCCTCCATAAAATATATAATCATCCACGCTCCAATCGAAAGCTTCTTGCATCTCTGAAAAAGACCAGTGTGTGATGGGGATAATTTCGAATCGGCCGGCCAGGCTTTCAGTGAGCCCGCGATGGACCAGCAGAGGCGATGAGCCCAATATCAGCAAATGGAGTTTGAGTCGGCTGGCCGAGTCTTCATCCCATAACCTTTTTATAGTCTCGGACCAACCGTCAATTTTCTGTACTTCGTCAAGAACAAACAGTGCGCTCTTTTTTGGTTTCACTTTAAGTCGAGCGACTCCCCATTGCTGCTCAATCCAGATGCGATCCTTAAGGGTGGGTTCATCTGCAGAAGCATAATGGCTGGGGATGTTGTGGTCTGCCATGACTTGATGTGCCAGTGTCGTCTTACCTGTTTGCCTGGGCCCAGAGAGCACTTGTATGAAGCGTCTTGGCTCATCTAATCTTTTAATGATTTCTTTATGAATTGGCCGTTTAAACATGGGATTTTCTCCTGATTTTACAATTTACTCAATTATCTGAGTAAATTTACTCACATCTTTGAGTATTTGTCAATAACAATTTTACTTTAGATTGGGATTCGAGGATAAACCGATCGTTAATTAAACCAATCATGCTGACACCTATGAAACGGCTTCAGAGATTCAAAATAGGTGAGAACACAAGTTGACAGAATTGGAGAAGTTGTGTGGTGCGCCTGGACAGATTCGAACTGCCGACCTACTGATTCGTAGTCAGACGCTCTATCCGCTCTAACTGCTTCGTAATTAAGACGTTAAGTCTGCTATTGGTGAATCCATTATTGGAACTTACCTTTATTTATTGAGAACTTACTTTTTTATTTTGCCCTTATGACCATATTTTGACTACTTTTTTCTTGGACGAAGGGCAGGTCGTCTATCAATACAACAAGAACAGCGGCATACTGGTAGTTAACCTGGCCTTCCTTCTCCGAAAAAGAGAGACGCTTTAAGGAGAGAAGCGGCCTGATCATATATTTAAGTGTAGTGAAAAAAAATGGAGGCGGGCTACTTTAAAAAGTAGCCTGCCCCTTTTTATCTATTTAATTTCAGTTATCTACCGGGTGCTTTTCCATTATTTTGAGAGTTTTCTTCTGGAATATGAATCTCGTTTTGAGCGTGAGTACGGGTACTTTCGTCCCATTATACAGGAAGTGACCGCAGGTCATCACGAAGCCGGAAAGGCCGTGGTAATCTCAAAGGGCCTCGCGAAGGGCATGAGATTGCCACGCTGCGCTCGCAACAAGCCTCGACTGCGGCAACCCTATGTGCGGGTTTGCGCGGATTCGGTGTCCTGACTGTGGGTAGGAACGCCTCCTGACCGTCAGTTGTAAAACCCGAAGTTTTTGTCCATCCTGTCATGCAAAGCGCCGGGAGGAGTGGGGCGAGTGGATGAGGGAGGAGCTCCTTTTGGATGTCCCTCACCGTCAGGTGGTATTCACTATCCCAAAGATGCTGAGGAATAATGCCATAGACAGGATTATCCGGCATCTTAAGCTGGCTTTTGCTGCAGAACGCTCCTCTCCCCCACAGGCCCAGCCTCAACTGGCTATGGCTGCTGAGGAAAGGGGGGAATATCTATAAAAGTCGAAACACTATGACTTAGAGGGCAAAGTCTATTCTGTATCTACCTTATTCCGGCATCTCCGCTTATTTTTTCTAATAATCGCGAACTTTTCATAGACAGGGAATGTTTCTTCTATTTATTACTATCTACAGAGCAGGTCAGAAGGTGGGAATTGAATAAAAATGAGCCGAACTCAATGCAGTCCCAAAAACCA
>CAYUXD010000131.1:1270-6741 GCA_964448655.1 uncultured Eubacteriales bacterium | reverse complement strand
ATCCTGATTTTCCAGAAAAATAACTGGAGGGTGACGATCTGAGCATTCTGGATAAGAAATACTGGGAATTATGTCCAGATGATGATAAAAATTATAGTTTTTGTTCTCATATTTAGAACTATCCTTATTAATTCAATTTTTATCTGTGTTCATAAAGGCACTAGAAAGACATTTTAGAGCCACTTCTTCCTCTTGAAAAAAATCAACATAAAAATAGCAATTACCACGACAACAAACCAGACCACAAAATATGCCCAGCGCCATTCCAGTTCCGGCATAAATTTAAAATTCATTCCATAAATTCCAACAATAAAGGTCAGGGGAATAAATATAGTGGCAATAATGGTCAGCACCTTCATAATCTCGTTCATTCTGTTACTGATAACCGATAGATAAGTGTCATGCATCCCGGAAACCATATCTCTGAAGGTTTCCACTTGATCAATCACCTGGATCGTGTGATCATAGACATCCCGGAGATAGATGAGGGTTGATTTCTGGATTAGCGGTGATTCTCCTCTTTCCAGGATATTGATTACTTCTCTCAAAGGCCAAACTGATTTTCGTAAGAATATCATTTCTCTTTTCAATTTGTGTATTTCGTGTAAAGTATCAGGTCTGGGATCATTGACCAACTTATCTTCAAGTTCTTCGATCCGCCCTCCTAGCTTCTCCAGGATTATAAAATAATTATCAACGATTGCATCCAATAAGGTATAACCCAAGTAATCGGCTCCCATTTTCCTGATACGGCCTTTTCCATTTCTTATCCTCTCTCTAGTATGACCAAAAATATCCCCTTCCATTTCCTGGAACGAGATAACGAAATTTTCACCAAGAATTAGACTGACCTGTTCTATTTTTGTTTCATTCTCCTTTTCATCATAATAAAGCATTTTTAAAACAATATAGATGTAACGCTCGAAATCTTCAATTTTCGGCCGCTGTTCTGTGTTCATGATGTCTTCCAGTATGAGAGGATGTAATTCAAAATACCTTCCGATATTCTCGATAACATCCACCTGATGGACACCATCTATATTTATCCACGTCACAGTTGGTGTATCTTTGAAGGGAAAACATTCCTCAATAGTTTTTGCTTCCTTTTCTTGAAATTGTTTTTCATCATAGTCAATGATTGTGATTTTTGCTTTTTCAATCTTCCTCTCGCCTACAAACACCGGCGTTCCCGGGGGAAGACCGATTTTCTTTCCTCTTTTCTTAACGAATCTACTCATTCCAATCAACTTTCCCTCCTTATGATAAATTTACATAAATTTTTTACAGCAAAAAAATTTTAAGAATTTTCGTTATTTTTTCTTCTTTGCCCATCGCTACTTGCGTTTTTAAATGCAAGGATAACACAAATGAAGTTTAGAAGGAACAATAACAACGAGTCAAATGGCAATTCCAAAACTGTCAGCAAGGTTACCGACAAAAGACTGGAGTGGAAGATTTTAAAAGGCCTGACCAATGCTAAAGAAGATTTTTGAAAGAGATTCTCCAGGACGGCGGTCCAGCTTAAAGCCCCAATCAAACCGAAGCAAAACAAAGCGTGTGTTGAAACGCAATCCAAAACCTGCAGCCTTACGCACAGTGAAAGGATTAAAATCAGATGCTTTTGAGTAAACATTTCCAAGGTCTACAAAGACCACACCGCTAAGCTCTTTGTATAAAGGAAATCTGAGTTCTTGATTTAAAACAAAAACTGCCTCCCCTCCCTCCGCCAATCCGGTATATGGGTTTTTAGGTCCGACTACATCCTTTTCAAATCCTCGCATAGTGGCCCCCCCTCCAGCAAAAAATCTTTCGCTCGCTATTAAATCCTGCCCCAATCCTTTGCTTAGCCCAATTCTCAGCCCAGATGCATGAATAAGGAAATCATTAAGCTTATTAAAGGTATAATATTGGACAAAGTAGCGAATGAACCTTACATCAGAGCTGAGCAATCCTGGTGCATATCTCAAGCTATGAGATAAGAACATTCCCCGACTGGCATTAAGGATGTCATCACGGGTATCCCGTGTTAAGGCCGCGCTTAGGGTGCCAACATTTACCGTCGTATCAATGCTTTGATTTCCTTCAAGATTGGAGTCAAAAGTATGATTACGCTCGAATGTGTAATCATAAGAAAGGATATAAGATTTGCTAAATTCTATTTGTTGTTGAAACGTAAAGCCAATTCGATCGACCGTAAACGATGGCTTTATGCTTCTGTTGATAAAAGTAAAAAATTCTGTGTTTATTCTTTTCGAGAAGAAATAAGGACTTCTAAAGAATCCTCTTACATCGCGCTCATCACGATTTAGACGAAAACTTGATCCCAGTAGCTGTGCCTTCCCTAGGAAATTGCGATTTATCAGATTTCCTGTTATCCCGAAAGAGGACTCTGTATCAAATTGTAAACCGTAACGCAAACGATACCTTTTTAGCTCAAGCACATCAATTTCAGTTCGATATAGCCCCGCAAAATCTGATTGGCCTTCTGACCGTTCATAAGAAGTAACTTTATCCTGTCTAACAGGGCCAATTTCGATGTTCACTCGCTCAAAAATTCCTAAATCATACAACCGCTTTCGTGTTTCGTTAATTTTTTTAAAATTGACTTCATCACCTTTTTTGAACATCAGTGCACGCTGGATGGCATTTTCATGCGTAATTGAGTTTCCAGAAATTTGAATTTCTGCAATTTTTCCTTGGTGATTCTCGTAAATATCAAAAATCAAATCGACCAAGCCTCTCTCTCCATGAACCTGCATTTGGGATTGCACACGCACATCATTAAATCCTTTCTGGGCGTATACTTCTCTCACTTCTAAGGTAGCATCATTAAATTTTCTTAGGGAAACGATATCCCCTGGCTGAATATTGATTTCATTAATTATATGCTTATCGCCAAAAAATTGATTTCCCCTTAAAATGATCTGTCCCACTTTAAATTGAGTTCCTTCCTCAATATGAAAACTTACATGGACTTTTCTTCTTTCTGGGCTAAAGCTTATTTTTGGAGTATGAACTTTTGATTGGAGGAACCCATTTTGGGCATAGAAATTTTCCAAATTTTTCGTAACTTTATCAGGATTTACAAAAATAGATCTTGTAAAATGACTTTTTTTAAGGAATGAATTAAGCTTTTCTTTAGAAAATAACCGGCTTCCTTCATAAGTAATAGCTGGTCTGTCATATTTGATTCCTTCATCGATTTGAAAGATTATAACTTTTTCATTTTTTCCATTGACCGACTCTTCTGTGTGGATCGTTACCTGATAGTATCTCTTTTTTAACAGTTGAAGACGAAGCCTGAGTTTTATGTCTTCTTTAACCATCTGCCCAAAGGAACTGCCAATCCAAATGTTCATTATCTCTTTTTGTAATTTTTTGGGGATTTTTGCTCCTTGATATTTGAGAAAAATTTTGGGTCCTGACTCGATATGAAAAATCAAATTCATTCGACCACTTTTCTCTTCTTTCTTTGCATTTAGACTGAAGCTCAGATAGTTATTTTTGAGATAGAGCACACGGATTCGGGTAAGACTTTCCTGGAACTTATAAAAGTCAAAGTGCTTTCTTTCAATAAGCTCTATCTGTTTTCGAATTTTCTTTTCGGGCAGGCCAAGATTTCCTTCCAACCCAATCTTTTCGATAGTGAGGACTTTTCCTCTCAACGGACTCAATAGCTTTCCCCCCTTCTTATCATCCTTACCGAAATCAAGCTCATGGCGAAGCGCGAAATTATATTGATTATTATCCCGTTTAACTCCCTGGAGATTTATGTTGCGCAGGGGATTGTAATTTAAAATCCAAGTC
The DNA here is from genome assembly GCA_964448655.1 of uncultured Eubacteriales bacterium. Lineage (GTDB taxonomy): Bacteria > Acidobacteriota > Aminicenantia > Aminicenantales > Aminicenantaceae > SOIV01. The sequence goes on along the minus strand of CAYUXD010000131.1, from coordinate 2,934 downwards.
CTGTTCTGTGCATCTTTTAAGTCCTGAGAAAAAACCAACTCAAAACCGCGAACAATGTGTTGACCAACAGTAATCCGCGCCCCAGGGTTCTCTTCCATGGATACCAAGCTTGCATCAATTCTTACACTTTCCAGGCCTAAGCTCTTCGCTGTAGCTTGTTCGATCTTACCTGTAATGGCACTGTTGATATAAGAAAGAGCTTTATTTCCGGCCACATTCATCATTGAGGTCGAAGTACTTTCTAAGGTTTTCCCTGATACAAGCAGAGCGATGATGTTCGGCTCGGAGAGCGGAGGATCTGATACAAAACTGGCAGATAATTTATTCGGAGTCCCGACGAGAAGCAGTTGGATATCATACTCATTAATCCGGGTGCGGGCGCTAAGATCTAAATCAGGCTGAATCTGGTTAGGATTGATGAAATTAACTGTTCCTCGCTCTATAAGAAAAGTATTTTGGCTGAAATAGATCTCTCCTCCTTCTACAAAATTAACGCGTCCAGCTAATACCGGAATATAGAAAGTGCCTGCTAATTTAAGATCAGCGTTAATCTCTGACTTTGAAATATTATTATCAATAAAGATAGAATCCTCAGTAATGATTGCAATATTGAAATATAAATTATTCAAGAAATGGTCTGGTTTCCTTAAAGCTTCGGTGACTGTCCCACGAAGCAAGTAACGAAAAATCGCTGATTCAATACTTAAGTGTTCTGTATATTTTGCGTTAACAATAGTGACTCTGCCATTTAAAAAGTGCTCTTTCCCGTTGGACTCAAAATTCAGGTTGCTTGATATTTGGGAATGTAAATCTTTAGGAAAATCAAACAGGGAATTGTCGATGCTGAGGAAAATTTTCGCATTGCTAAGTGCCCGTTTGCTTAAACCGATGTCTCCGTTTAGCTTTAGCTCTCCTCCATTCAAATCTCCATGAATCCATTCTACTTTAAGCCGATTCTGATCAAGCTGTATTCTTCCGTTTAACTGGTCAAGAAATACGCGTGGATATCCCATTTGCAGGCCACTATTTTGAATTTCAACAAAGCCCTGCATCCTTGGATTATCAAAGTTTCCAGAAATTTGAACCTGAAAGATAGTCGATCCAGAAATGAGAGTATCTTTCATGAATGCTTGAAGCATTTTTAAATCTAAGTCGCCATCAATAAACAGGTCTAAAGATCTTGTCCCATCTACACCAGCTGAACCCATTATGGATAAACGATTTTCATCCCCTGAAAGAATTAATCTTTGAATCATGACTTTTCCGCTATTCAGAAGAATATGAGTGGGTTTTTCTTGAAAAATCGGGATGCCAAAGATGTTTAGCTCCAAGCTATTTAAAGTGGCTTCGGCTGATAGATCTCTTAACTGGATACGCTCTCCCTTGACTTCAATTTTTCCGTCAATTTTTCCTCTGATCTGCTGGAAAATTTCGTTAGAGAACAGAAGTTTCAAGACCGATGGATCAAAATTATGGAAATTAAATAAAATATCTGCTGTCCTCTTTCCAAAAATACGAAAAGCTCCAGGGAGATTTAAAGGCAAAGATTCTAGAGGAATATTCCCATTTAATTCGTACTCGCCATTCTCTAATCTGAAAGAGAAAGATTCTATGTTCATCATGTTTTTCGCTACTTTAATACGTAACCTTACGTCTTCAAAATT
>CAYUXD010000131.1:0-1260 GCA_964448655.1 uncultured Eubacteriales bacterium | reverse complement strand
TTTGCAGGGAGCTGCATCAAGGTGAATTTGGCTCCGGACAGATCTAGATCGGCAGATAGTTCAAGGTCTGAAATTGCTCCAATGGCTTCTGCTTCTATTTTCACCTGGCCTTTACCATCTATATAGTTGAGGAAACTGCTAATTAAAGATAGGTCAACATTTGCACTGAGATACAATCTTTTAGATGACGGGAGCTTCAGCGAAAGGCTTCCCTCAGCCTGAACTTTCATTCCTGTTCCTGAAAGCAAAAGATTTTCTATTTGGAGAGACGTGGAATCATAAGAAATGATAAAAGGGCTATCATTCTTGAGCTGGTGTTGTGCTGTTCTTATTTGGAATTCTCCAACATGTGCTTGGATATCCAAAGTATCTTTTGGATTACTGAGCTCCACCCTTAAACTCACATCTGCTCTTAAATTTCCCGAGAGAGCAAGTTTTTTATCAGACAGAATACGGCTTTTAAGTTCCTCTAAAGATAGATTGATGAATTCTAATTCTGCATTCAACGGATAGGGATTAGTTAAGCGTAAGAAGCCTTTCATAGCGCCAGAAAACTGAGGAAGCATGATCTGGAACTTCAATTCTTCTCCCAAAGAATTAGCTTGAATTTGCAAATCCCCAATCTCTTTAGCGTTGTATGTAGCATTCCTCAATGAGCTGCTGGCGACAATATGAGGAGAATGAAGCGTTCCTTTTGCTTCAAGTCGAAGGTCTATAACTGCACCAATTTTTCCAAAAGATTCAGAAACCTGAAAATCCTCGAGTAATAATGAATCTATTGAAAGATGAACGTTGTAGCTTTCCTGTTCGATATTGTACCAGCCCTTAGCTTCTATACTGCCACCAGATTTTTCAGCTTTTAAAGAGTCAAGGATAATCTCTTTATTCCGATAAGTCCCAGATAATTCCAATTTATCATAATTCTGGTTATAGAAAGATGTCTCAGTAAATATTAAAGAAGACTTAATAACTGGATCGTTTGGTCTTCCCTCTATGAGTGCTTTTAAGTCTATTTGTGACTTTGCGGGTAGATCTAAGTTAAAGGCTTTGAGTATCTTCTCGAGGGAAAGCTGTTTTCCAGTAACATCAAAATGCATGGATTGTCCAGAAGGTTTTAATTGATAGAAACCAGATATTTTGATTTTAGCCTCATCCTCCTGAAGCCAAATAGGATCAAATCGGAGCATGTTAGAATCATAAATAATCGTTCCATCTAATTCGAGGTTTCTCAAATTTTGGATTGATATTTTTTAAAATAGA
>CAYUXD010000130.1:0-6741 GCA_964448655.1 uncultured Eubacteriales bacterium | reverse complement strand
TCCGCAAAGTATAAGCAATTATCTCTTCCAGCTCATAAGTTTCCAGTTTTTTCCTGACTGCCCGACCCACACCTCCCAAAGCATGCTGACAGGTCAGAATTTTGGCTCCAGCTTCTTCGATTTTTTTACGAAATTCAGGCAGAAATTCCTGGTAATCTGGCTTCACAAAACCCGTAGAGTGCGTAACCAGAACCAAATTTTTTGAAGTGAAAATATTGGCTGCCATTAAGCCAGTCTCTCCTGATGTAGTGGCTACAACCACATTTTGAATCCCCAACTCTTCGGCTCTCTTCGCTGCCACTTCCAGAGTTTTGCCAGTATTCTCCCGACCAGTTTTTTTGAAATAAACACAAGAGCCAGATAATGCAGATGAGTCGCTTTTATTTACTGCTGACATTGACGATTCTCCTTTCCAATACAAGAGCCTTAATCACATCTCCGCTTATTTTGTTTTCTCCATAAAGAGTTGTCAAGAGCGGGATCAGGTCTTGCTTTTTGCTTATCTTTGCTTGTCTCAAAAATCTCATACAAACGCATGAAAATCTCACTCTAAGGATGAACGCGACAAAGATATCCCCTGTCTTCAGCATGAGTTTGGCACGCGCCCCTGCCCATCTATAAAAAGAGCAGGGTCGCCCGCAATCTAAGGCATTAGTATATATTGCGTTTGTATGAGTAAAGGCAAAAAGCAAGACCTGACCCCAATAAACCTTTGCTTTCCTGTTGCGTATCATATAATGTAAAATATTAATACGGAAGATGGCCAGGATTAATCTTAATGAATCTGTTTCTATGGCCATGAACTCTCTTTGGTCAAATAAATTAAGGACATTCCTGACTTTATTGGGCATCATCATCGGCGTCCTCACTGTAATCGCGGTTGTCTCCATCATCCAGGGTTTGAATAACTATGTCTATACAAAATTTGCCTTCTTTGGTGCCAACGATTTTTCAGTCTCTAAATTCTCCATGACTGGAGGCTCCTTGAAAGAATGGCGGGAAATGCTCAAACGGAAAAATCTGACCTTAGATGACATGAGGCTTGTCCGCAACCAGTGCGAATCATGCGAGCTTGTAGGGGCATCTGTTAATACTACCAGGACCGTAAAATTCAGGAATCAATACCTTAAAGACGTGAATATAAGAGGAGTTACGCATCTTGACCACGTGATCGGATCAGTTGTGGAGCTGGAAAGAGGACGGCACTTTCAAAGAGAGGATGAAGAGCACTCCCGCTATGTCTGTATTATAGGAGCAGATATAACAGAGAAATTATTTCCCTATCTGGATCCTCTGGGTAAGCGGATAAAAATTGGCTCCCACAATTTTTTAGTTGTCGGCCTTGGGAAGAAGAAAGGAAAAGTTATAGGATTTAGTCAGGACAACTACGTCCGTATCCCCATCACAACTTTCCAAAAAATATACGGCTCAAGAAGAAGTATCGACATCAATATTCACACCCTTTCACAGGAACAGTTAGAAATAGCTCAAGAGGAAGTGAGAACAATCCTTCGATCCAAACGCCATCTTTCATTCAAAGATTCTGACGACTTTTCTTTTGCGAGTTCAGATACTTTTATTCAAATGTACAAAACACTGACTTCAAGCATCTATTTCGCCATGATTGCTATCTCTTCCATTGCCCTTCTGGTGGGAGGTATTGTGGTCATGAATATCATGCTCGTTGCTGTCACTGAAAGAACAAAGGAGATAGGCATTCGTATGGCAATAGGCGCTCGCCGTAATGACATACTAGTCCAATTTCTAATCGAGGCAGCTGCCATATCCACAACTGGCGGAATGATAGGTATCCTGATTGGGTTTGCGATTGCCAAGATCTTCACGGCCGCTACCTCTTGGCCTTCGAGCATAGAGCCTGTCTCTATCGCAGTGGCTATTCTTGTCTCAGCTTCTGTGGGCATCTTTTTCGGCATTTATCCTGCCAATAAAGCTGCAAAGCTTGATCCCATTGATGCTTTAAGGGCAGAACAATGAGATTAGGAATCCTTAAAGAAATTATCCAGATGGCTCTTGATTCCCTTAGAGCCCATAAACTTCGATCTTTCTTAACGCTGCTGGGAATAATGATCGGTGTGATGACGGTAATCGGGATGGTTTCTATCATCCAGGGCTTAAACCGGTCCGTTATGGGTCAGCTTGAATCAGTCGGCTCGGATTTGATCTTCGTAAGCAAACATGAGCCGATTCAAATGGGCCGCCCATCAGAGGAAGAGAGAAAAAGAAAAGACCTTACGTTCGAAGATGCGCTGGCCATAGAAAGGGAATGTTCATTGGTCAAAGCTGTGGCTGTAGACCTCGCTGCCGATTATTGGGAGAGCATCCCGATCAAATACCAGAATATTAAGAGCTTGGATTCTATAATATTGGGAATGAACGAAAAATTCCCTCAGGTTATTTCTGCTTATCTCCCGGAAGAAGGAAGATTCTTAATAGAATCAGATATTACCCACAGCACCAGCGTCTGTGTTCTCGGTTCTGAACTGAATGACACTCTCTTTCCCCATACAAATGCTCTGGGAAAAGATATAAGGATCGGTGCGGAAAAATTCACCGTCGTGGGCATTCTTGAAAAAAGGGGCAGCATTTTCGGACAGAGTCAGGACAATTTTGTAGGTATCCCCATCACTACCCTGATGAAGTATTATCCCTACCACCTTTCAGAAATTGAGATCTCAGCCGTACCCAAAAAACATGGCTATATGGAGGAAACCATCGACCAGATAACCAATGTGCTCAGAAAAAGGAGAAAAGTCGGGTTTGGAAAACCCAACGATTTTGTCATCTCCACCCAGGGCACCTTGCTTGACCTTTATAACCAAATCACTGGAGCCGTCTACATGGTTATGGTTGTTATCTCTTCCATAGGTCTTCTTGTGGGTGGAATCGGAGTCATGAACATCATGCTCGTTTCCGTCAAGGAAAGAACAAGGGAGATCGGAATACGAAAAGCCATCGGAGCCCGCTCAGCAGATATCCTGAAGCAGTTTCTCATCGAGGCAATTTTTCTGACCGGCACAGGGGGGGCTTTAGGCGTAATTATCGGATTCGCGATTGCTTTCCTGGTCAGAGCTGTGACTCCTCTTCCGACTTCTGTCACCTCCTGGTCAATTATCTTAGGATTATTTGTCTCAATCTCTGTGGGTCTTTTCTTCGGTATTTTCCCTGCCAGAAAAGCAGCCAACCTGGACCCGATTGTTTCTTTAAGATACGAATAAGCAACCGGAGTACACCTTAAAAACCCTAACGTAGGGGTTTGATTTATCAAACCCACCGTTTTATTTGGAGATTTAAGAAGAGATGGGCTTGATGAATCAAGCCCCTACAATGAATCAAGCCCCTACAATGAATCAAGCCCCTACAATGAATCAAGCCCCTACGATAAATCAATCCCCTACAGGATGGACTGTTTTCTGAATAATTAAGTTTTTAAAGGTCTGATCCCATCTTTTTTTTGATGAATTCAAAGGCTCTTTCCAAAGCCCGCTCGAGATTCTCCTTCTCTTCTCCAGCGACCTCAACCAAAGAAGAACTCCCTCCCCCTTTTCCTTTTATCAGGGGAGATACCAGAGGAACAATTTCTCTCATATCGATATTGAAATTCTCAGAGCAGGCCAGGATAAGATGTCCTCGTTCTTCTCCCTTCAGGCCAAAGAGAACAACAAAATCACCCTTTCTTATGATGCTTAATACCAGAAACCTCAGCTCTTCTGGTGTTTTATCAACAAAAACTTCTTTTATTACCTTTCCCTTTGTTTTTTGAATGATTTCCTGAGCCTCGTACTGGGCAATTTTCTCCTGCATCTTCTTATTTCTTTTATTTTGAGACTTTAGTTCTGAAGAAAGTTTCCCAACAGTAGAGAGAATCTCCCCTTCATTAACAGTAAACCTGGTGGAAAGTTCACGAAGAATTCTGTTTTTCCGTAAATAATCTTCTAAAGCTCTTCTGCCGCAGATGAATTCAAACCTGATATTGTTCCTTATTCTTTCCAACCTTAGAATTTTTATCAAGCCGATCTCACCTGTCCTGTGAACATGTGTTCCTCCACAGGCAGAAAAATCAAAATCCGAGACTTCCACGACTCGAATGAGCCCCTTTTTTTTAGGCGGTCTTCTCAGCGGAACACTCTCGATCTTTTCTTCAGGAATGAAGTAGCATTTTATCTCTCTATCCTCAAAAACAATCTCATTAGCCCTCCTTTCTATATTCTCAACCTCCTCTTCTGAAATCTTCCTTAAATCCATCTCTAAGGTAGAAATAGCTTCTCCCAGATGGAAAGCAAGAGTCTCTGCACCCAGGAGCTCATGAAAACTCTGGGAAAGAATGTGCTGCCCCGAGTGCTGCTCCATATGGTCGAATCGAGTCTGCCAGTCAACCTTTCCCGTTACTTTAGCGGAGGATATATCCTCAGCAACAAGGTGGATGATCCTTGCCTCATCTTCCAAAACCTTGAGCACTTCTGCTTCATTTAATATGCCCTTATCGCAGGGCTGCCCCCCCGATTCTGGATAGAAGCAGGTCTGGTCAAGGATTAAGGCAGGTTTTTGCTCCCAAGTCACTTTTTCTACAACTTGAGCCTCAAACTCAACCTGGTAAGGATTTTCAAGATATATCCGTTTTGTTTCCTTTTTCATTTTCACTCTTCCAAAGAGGCCAGAATACGGCGAGTGAGCTTAAAATGTTTCTTGGCAATTTTATCCAGAATTTGCACTTTGTGGAGCTTGACAAGCCTTAGCCCGGCTTCTTCGACAAGAGATGATGAACCTTTAGGAAGGTCAATTCCTACATCTTGAGAGAGAAAATAAAGGCGCTTCAGGAATTCGGCTCTCGCCAGAATCGAAGCTGCGGCCACAGCCAGGTCCTCCTCAGCTTTTGGCCTCTGGATGAGCTCAATCTCCTTCCCTTTTTTCATCAGAGCATTTAACACAAAAGACTTATCTCCAAACTGGTCAGTGACGGCAAGAGCGCAGTTTACTTCTTCCAGGATGTTCTCGATGGCGCGCGAATGAGCCCAGGCAAGGATTCTATTTAGATTTCTCAGCTTGGCATAAAGCTCATTATACCTTTCAGGGCCAATAGCAACCAACGAATGCTTGTATCCCTTTTTCAGGAGAGCGGCTAATTCTCTGACACGATTATCAGAGATTTTTTTGCTGTCTCTTATACCCAGTTCCTTAAGAACATTCTGCTGCTCTTCCGGAACGAAAACTCCTGCAACCACAAGAGGACCGAAATAGTCTCCCTTTCCAGACTCATCCGTCCCGATACGTCCCTTTTCGGGTGGAAATAACTTTGCTTGCCGCATTAAACCAGTATAAATTCTTAGCGCAGAAGATATCGATCTTTAGCTTCCTTTATTAAATCCGGTCTGAATTTAGGGTGAGCAACGTTTATCAGGGCTATCGTTCTCTCCTGCAAGTTTTTTCCATGGAGATAGGCAATTCCGTATTCTGTTACCACATATTTGACATCAGCTCTGGTTGTGACTACACCTGCCCCTTTTTTCAAAAAAGGAACAATCCTGGAGACCTCCCCATTCTTGGCTGTAGACTGAAGAGCAATTATAGGTTTACCTCCCTTTGAATGAGCCGCTCCTCGAATGAAGTCAACCTGCCCGCCAAAGCCGCTGTAGATATAGGTGCCGATAGAGTCAGAGCAGACTTGACCTGTTATATCCACTTCTATGGCAGAATTAATGGCGATCATATTATCATTTCGGGAAACATTAAAAGGGTGATTCGTGTAATCAGTAGGATGGGCTTCGAGAACAGGGTTATTATCTGCAAACTCATAAAGTTTTTTGGAGCCCAAGATAAAGGTTAAAATGACTTTGTTAGGATGAAATGTCTTCTTGGTTCCAGTGATGATTCCTGCTTCGATGGCTTCCATAACTCCATCAGAAACCATTTCGGTATGGATACCTAAATCCCGTCTTTCTTTTAAAGCAGAAAGGACAGCATCTGGAATTCCTCCGATTCCTAACTGCAGTGTGGAACCATCCTCGATCAATTCCGCAATAAAATGACCTATTTTTCTCTCCACCTCACTAAAAGGTTTTCTCTTAAGTTCAGGCAATTCCTCGGATATTTCAACGATCTTGTGAATCCGGGAGACATGAATGAAGGAATCCCCCAAAACACGAGGCATCTTCTCATTCACCTGAGCTATTACTATTTTTGCCCTTTCGGCAGCAGCCTTGGAAGCCAACACTTCAACTCCAAAACTCATGAATCCGTGCTCATCAGGAGGGGAAAGATGGAGCATAGCAGCATCCAGAGGCATTTGTTCGGAATAAATAAGGTTAGGAATCTGGTGTAAAAAGATAGGAATGTAATCGGCCCTTCCCTCGTTTATAGCTTTCCTATCTGCCGGACCGACAAACAGGGAATTATGACGAAAATGACCTTCCATCTCCGGCCTGGAGAGAGGATCTTCTCCTAAAAGAAGAACATGAACAAGTTCAACTCCCTCCAGCTCATCCTTCCTTCGAGCTAAGGAATTCATCAAGACATAAGGAGTAGCTGCATTGCCGCTGATATAAATCCGGTCATCACTCTTAATCACAGAGGCTGCTTCTTCAGCAGTTACCAACTTTTTTTTATAGTCGTCAACCCAGCTCATTTAGATCCCTAAATATCAATAAATAACACAGAATAAATTATTAATTACTGTTTCGCTCCTTTAAGTCAAATAATTTCTATTTACCTATCTATACTTTATTA